>NZ_JBHUWW010000230.1:0-6895 GCF_042669755.1 Kitasatospora sp. NPDC057223
GCCTCCCGCTGCTGCTCGCCCCGGCGGCCCCGGCCCGCCGGCCGGCCGCCGCGTCCCTGCCGCCGGCGGCGCCCGCACCCCTGCTGCGCGCCCCCGCCGACGCCTGGCGCGGGACGGCCCGGCTCGACTTCGACGTCTGGCCGGCCCGCGGCGACCTCACCACCGACCGCGCCCTGCTGGACCGCGCGACGGCGGCCTGGGCCGGCTCCGCCGACGGGGTGCGGCGCACCGGCGAGCCCGCCACCCCGCCCGGCCCGCCCGCCACCACCCGGCTGCTGTACGCGGGGCGGCTCGACGGCGCGACGGTCGTCGTCCTGTACGGGGACGGACGGCTGGCCCGCTACACCGAGGGCGGGGGCGAGGGCCGGGAGCGCACCCTGGCCGTCGCCCGCGCCGACGACGCCGACGTCACCACGGCCGCCGCCGTCACCCTCAGCCGCACCGCGACGGGCAGCCGCTACCTGCTCGCCCCCTGGGTCGACGGGGCCGACACCCGCGACCTGCGCACCCCCGACACCCCCGCCCGTCCCGTCCCGCACCCCGACGGCCTCACCGCCGCCCTCGCCCTGACCGGGGACGCGCCCTGCACCCGGCGCCCCGTCCTGCAACTGCGCTCCTCCCCGGTGGTCGCCGAGCAGCACGCCTTCCTGCTGGCCGACGTCGGCGGCCTGCTGCCCGCCCACCTGACCTACACCCCGCCGCCGGACGGCACCCCGGCACGCCCCCCGCGCGAGGCGACCGGCCCGGAGGCCCTGGCCGCCTGGGCCCGGACGGCCTGCGTACCGGGCACGGCGGGCCCCGCGGGCGCGGGGCCCGGCACCCGGGCCGTGAACACCTGGGCCTTCGCCACCCAGGCCCTGCCCGAGGGCGAGGGCAGCGCCTCCTGGGTGTGCGTGCGCCGGGACGCCTGGGACGGCGGCGGGTCGGCCGCCACCGCCGTCCTGCTGCCCGACCCGCGCCGGACGGCCCCGCCGCCGCTGCGCACGGCCGCGCTGGACGACACCCGCGCGTGCTCCCGCTTCGACCAGAACGTGCTGGCCTCCGCCTGGTGGCGGGCGAAGTCCGGCAAGGCGTACCTGCTGGTCGCGGGCAGCCGCCGGCTGGTCAGCGTCTCCGGCACGGGTGCGCTGACCATCCCCGAGACGCGTACCGCGAGCCGCGCGCTGGCCGTCCCCGGGGCCGGCGCCGGCGACGTCCGGCTGACCGGCCTGCTGGACACCGGCGCGCGGATCGGCACGCTGCGCTGAACCGGGCCACGGGCGGGGCGGCCAGCGGATGCGTCCGTTGCGCCGCGGTGTGAGAGTGAGGACAGCCCGGTAACCACCCCGAGGAGGAGACATGGGCATCTTCGACAGGTTCCGCCACAAGGGGCACGAGGCCGGCGAGGAGGCCAGGTCCTCGCTCGGCGAGGCGCCGGAGCAGGACTCCACCGCCCGGACCGACGCCGCACAGCGCGCCGCTCTCGCGCACGACGAGGCGGCGGACGCCTTCCCGAACACCGTGGAGAAGGCCCGCGAGGCACCGGAGCACCACCGGCTGACCGCGCAGGAGGAGGAGGAACTGGCCCGGGAGAACATGACCGCCGAGGGCGATCCCTGGGACTGACCGGTCACCGAAGCCGAGGGGCGCGCCCGCCGGGGCGCGCCCCTCCTGCGTGACCGCGCGTGATCGTGCCCGCCCTCAGCGCGGCGGCAGCGGGGGCCGGCGCAGGTCGGGGCGGGGGGTGTCGTCCGGCGGGGGCACGGCGGCCGGGTTGTCCTCCAGCAGCTCCAGTGCGAGCCCGACGGCGCAGGTCAGCTCGGTGTGCCGGCCCCGCGCCCAGTCGCCCGGGCTGCGCAGCACGTGGACGTCCGGCTCCGCGCCGTGGTTCTCCACCGACCAGCCGAGATCGCCGGTGAACCAGGAGGCGTTCTTCGGCACCGAGATCTGCGAGCCGTCGCCGAGCTGGTGCCGGCCGGTCATGCCGACGACGCCGCCCCAGGTGCGGGCGCCGACCACCGGGCCGAGGCCGAGCAGCTTGATGGCGGTGATGATGACGTCGCCGTCCGAGCTGGTGGCCTCGTCGGCGAGCGCGACGACCGGGCCGCGCGGGGCGTCCCTGGGGTAGCGCACGGGCTGCCGGCCACGGCTGAAGTCCCAGGCGAGGACGCGCCGGCTGAGCTTCTCCAGCACCAGTTCGGAGACGTTGCCGCCCGCGTTGCCGCGCACGTCCAGCACCAGGGCGGGCTTGTCGAGCTCCCGGCGCAGGTCGCGGTTGAACTGCGCCCAGCCGGAGCCGCCCAGGTCGGGGATGTGCAGGTAGCCGCACCGGCCGTCGCTGAACTCCCGCACCAGCTCCCGGCGGCGGGCCACCCAGGCCTGGTAGCGGATCGGCCGTTCGTCGGTCAGCGGGGTGACCGAGATCCGCCGGACGGGCCCGTCCGCCCCGGTGCGCAGGGCGAGTTCGACGGTGGTGCCGCCGGTGCCGGCCAGCAGCGGGAGCGGGCCGCGGACGGGGTCGAGCGGGCGCCCGCCCACCGCCAGCAGTTCGTCGCCGTCGCGCACCCCGTGGGCGGCCAGCGGCGCCCGGGCGCGCGGGTCGGAGGACTCGCCGGGCAGCACGCGGTCGACCAGCCAGCGGCCGTCGGGGGCGTGGTGCGCGTTGGCGCCGAGCAGGCCGAGCGGCTGCTGCGAGGGGGCCGGGCCCTCGCCGCGCCGGGCGGGGGTGACGTACGCGTGCGAGGTGCCGAGTTCGCCGAGGAGTTCGCGCAGCAGGTCGGCGAAGTCGTCGGGGCTCGCCACCCGCTCCACCAGCGGCTCGTACTGGGCGGTCAGGGCGGGCCAGTCCAGGCCGCTCATGCCGGCGTCCCAGAACTGGTCGCGGATGATCCGCGCGGCCTCCCGGTAGGCCTGGCGCCACTCGGCGGCCGGGTGCACGGTGTGGGTGATCCGCCGCAGGTCGACGCTGGTGCCGCCGGACGGGCTCGCCACCGGGACGATCCGCAGCGAGCCGGACGAGTACACCGCGACCGAGCCGCCGTCGCCGGACACCGCGTACCCGTCCAGCTTGTCGACCAGTGTGGTGCGGGTGCCCCTGGCCAGGTCGAAGTGCTCCAGGGAGGGGCGCCCGGAGGTCTCGTCCGGGCCGGTGAAGGTCTGGCCGAGGGTGCCGGAGATCGGCCAGCGCAGCCAGACCACCCCGCCCCGCACCGCGTCCGTGGCGGAGTACTTGGAGGCGATCACCGGGAACTGCACGAGCCGGCTGGAGATGCCCTGCGGCTCCACCGTGACCGTGCCGTCGCCGCTGCCCGCCCCCGCCGCGGGCCCGCCCTGGTGCCCCTCGACCGGGGCGGCGAACGGTGACGGGGTGTCGGCCGCCAGCGGCACCAGGTACGGGCGGCAGCCGAGCGGGAAGGACATGTCGCCGGTGTGCACGTCGTGCACCGGGTCGAAGCCGCGCCAGGACAGGAAGACCAGGTAGCGGCCGTCCCGGGTGAAGACCGGCTGCTCGTCCTCGAAGCGGCCGTCGGTGACCTCGGTGATCGGCGCGGTCGCGTCGGTGCGGGTCAGCCGGATCCGGCGCAGCGAGCGGCCGGCCACCGGCTGGGACCACGCGACCCAGTGCGAGTCCGGCGAGAAGACCGCGCTGCTCACCGGCCCGTAGGTGGAGGCGGCGACCTCGCGGACGGCGCCGTCGGCGGTGGTGACCAGCAGCAGCCGGCCGTCCGAGGTGGCGGCGGCGAGGGTGCGGCCGTCGGGGGAGGCGGACAGCTCCAGCACCCGGCCGACCCGGCCGGCCGCGATCCGCCGGGGCTCCTCGTGGGTGCGGGGGTGCTCGCTCCCGGGCAGCGGGGCGATCTCCACGGCGTCCTCGCCCTCGGCGTCGGTGATCCAGCAGACCTCGCCGCTGTGGCCGAGGACGACCGGCAGCCGGGTGCGCACCCCCGGGGTGTCCGCGAGCGCCCGCGCCGGGCCGTCGCGGTGGGTCAGCCAGTACTGGCTGCCGCGCACGGTGATCACGCCAGTCCGGCCGGTGGCGTCGCAGGCCAGGTCCTTGACGTGGGCGGCGGCGTTCACCTGGTACGGGCGGCGCCCGGCCCGCGCGCCGCCGAGCGGTACGTGCAGGCGCCGGGGCTGCGGTGCGTCCAGGCTGTCGAGCAGCCAGACGTCCCCCGCGTGCTGGTAGACGATCCGGGTGCCGTCGGTGGCGGCCTCCCGGGCGTAGTAGGAGGCGTGGTCGGTGTGCCGGCGCAGGCCGGAGCCGTCCGGGCGGCAGGAGTAGAGGTTGCCGACGCCCTCGTGGTCGGACAGGAAGGCGATCCGTGGCCCGTCGGCCGCGGCGACCGGCATCGGCGAGGCCAGGTGCCCGGTGTGGTCCGCCAGCACCCGCTCCCCGTCCACCCAGAGTCGGCCGGTCGCGCCGCCCCGGTAGCGCTTCCAGGCGGCGGGCTCGTGCGGGGCGGAGCCGGTGAGCAGCACGGTGTGCTCGCTGCTCATCTGGGCGTCGCCGACCGGCCCCCAGGGCAGCTTGCGGGGCGGGGAGCCGTCGACGGGCAGCGCGTGCGCCCAGGTGTAGTGGGCGAACGGCTCGTGGTACGAGGTGACGGCGAGCACCTCGCCGTCGGGGAGCCAGCCGCGCACCCGGGTGTCCTGACTGCCCCAGTACGAGAGCCGGACGGCCGCGCCGCCGTCGGAGGGGGCCGTCCAGACCTCGGGGGTGAGGGCCTGCCAGCTCGTCCAGGCGAGGGTGGCGCCGTCGGGGGAGAGCCGGGGGTGGCTGACCCGGGTGCGGTCGCAGCTCACCCGCCAGGCACGGCCGACCACGCCGTCCCCGGCCAGCGGGGCGACCCAGACGTCGTCCTCGGCGGTGAAGGCCAGCAGGCCGCCGCGCAGGTGGGGGTATCGGAGGTAGCCGGGCGCCGTCACCCCTTCATCGTTCGGTGGCACGGTGGCGGTCGCAACCCGGCGGCCGGGTGCGGGCGCGGCGGCCCGGGCGGTGCCCCGGCCGGCAGGGCCGGCAACTCTCCGTGTCCTCCGGGGCATTGACACAGAACCGGCCGATCCACTTCAGTGGTCTAGTCCAACTCGCACGATGGAGCGGCCGACACCCCCACCGGCCGGCGCTCCGCCATGCCCCGGACAGCCCCCACGACCCGCGCTCTGGCAGGAGTCCCCCACATGCGCAGAACCGCATCCCCCACGAACCACCGAGGCAGGCCCAAGCGCCTCGCCGCGATCGGCACCGCCTGGGTCGTCGCCGCCGCGGGCGCCGTCGGCCTCGCGCTCGGCACCGCGCCCGCCGCCTCGGCCGGCGAGTTCTTGAGCAACGGCGGCTTCGAGAGCAACGCCCTCGCCCCCTGGAGCTGCGCGGCCGGCACCGGCAGCGTCGTCACCGGCCAGGCGCACACGGGCAGTTACGCCCTGGCCGGCGCCGCCTCGGCCAGCTCCTCGGCCCAGTGCTCGCAGACCGTCACCGTCGCCCCCAACACCACGTACACGCTCAGCTCGTACGTGAAGGGCAGCTACGTGTACATCGGCGTGGACGGCGGCGCCAGCGCCTGGACGCCCGGCACCGGCGGCGCCTACCAGAAGCTCTCGGTCAGCTTCACCACCGGCGCGGCCCAGACCAGCGCCACCGTCTACACCCACGGCTGGTACGGCCAGGGCACCTACTACGCCGACGACGTCTCACTGGACGGCCCGGGCGCGCCGAGCCCGTCCGCCTCCCCGACGGCCACCGCCAGCCCGACCGCGACCGCCTCGCCCACCGCGAGCCCGACCGCGACCGCCTCGCCCACCGCGACGGCCACCCCGACCAGCACCAGCACGCCGACCGTGCCGCCGGGCGGCCCGCACAGCCTGGTGGGCTACCTGCACGCCAGCTTCGCCAACGGCGCCGGCTACACCAAGGTCGCGGACATCCCCGACTCGTGGGACTTCATCAACCTGTCCTTCGGCGAGCCGACCTCGGTCACCTCCGGCGACATCCGCTTCAACCGCTGCCCGGTCACCGAGTGCCCGGGCGTCGAGTCGGACGCCGACTTCAAGGCGGCCATCGCGGCCAAGCGCGCCAAGGGCAAGAAGGTGCTGATCTCGATCGGCGGCCAGAACGGCCAGGTCCAGCTCACCACCACCGCCGCCCGGGACACCTTCGTCTCCTCGGTCTCCGCGATCATCGACAAGTGGGGCCTGGACGGGCTCGACATCGACTTCGAGGGCCACTCGCTGTCGCTGGCCACCGGCGACACCGACTTCAAGAACCCGACCACCCCGGTCGTGGTCAACCTGATCTCGGCACTGAAGACCCTGAAGGCCAAGTACGGCGCGAACTTCACGCTCACCATGGCGCCGGAGACCTTCTTCGTCCAGCTCGGCTACCAGTACTACGGCTCGGGCCCGTGGGGCGGCCAGGACCCGCGCGCCGGCGCCTACCTGCCGGTCATCTACGCCATGCGCAACGACCTCACCCTGCTGCACGTCCAGGACTACAACTCGGGCTCCATCATGGGCCTGGACAACCAGTACCACTCGATGGGCGGCGCCGACTTCCACGTCGCGATGACCGACATGCTGCTCAAGGGCTTCCCGGTCGCCGGCAACACCGCCAACATGTTCCCGCCGCTGGCCGCCTCCCAGCTCGCCATCGGCATGCCGGCCACCACCAACGCGGGCAACGGCTACGTCAGCCCCACCGAGGTGAACAAGGCGCTGGACTGCCTCACCAAGCTCACCAACTGCGGCACCTACGTCCCCAAGGCCGGCGCCCAGCCGACCCTGCGCGGCCTGATGACCTGGTCCATCAACTGGGACCAGTTCGGCGGCCGGGAGTTCTCCAAGAACTTCGACAGCTACTTCGGCTGAGCCCCTCGGACCACCGGTGACACCCACGGCGACCGCCGGGCCCGCACCCCGGGCC
>NZ_JBHUWW010000231.1:0-6559 GCF_042669755.1 Kitasatospora sp. NPDC057223
GGCTATTGTCCACGCGCCTGCCCCGGGTGGGCCCGCAGATGAAAACTTGCTGGCCGTTCCGGGCACCGGGGGGGGGGGGGGGGGGGCCGGGCGTGTCCCGGACCGCCCCCGCCCGACGCCCGGTCAGGCCAGTTGGGCGGCCTGCAGACCCGCGTACGCGCCACCGCCGCGCAGCAGTTCGGCGTGCGAGCCGATCTCGGCTATCCGGCCCTGGTCCATCACCACGATCCGGTCGGCGCCCCTGATCGTGGACAGCCGGTGCGCCACCACGAAGACCGTCCGCCCCTGCACCAGCCGGCCCAGCGCCTGCTGCACCAGAGCCTCCGAGCGGGAGTCCAGCGCCGACGTCGCCTCGTCCAGGACGAGCACGCGCGGGTCGCGGATCAGTGCCCGGGCGATGGCGAGCCGCTGCTTCTGCCCGCCGGAGAGCCGGGCGCCGCGCTCACCCACCACCGTGTCCAGGCCCAGCGGCAGCCGGTCGATGAACTCCAGCGCGTTGGCGTCCCGCAGAGCGGCGCGGACGGTCTCCTCGGAGACGTCCCGCATCCCGTACGTGACGTTGTCCCGGACGGTGCCCTCGAACAGGATCGACTCCTGCGGGACGACCGAGAGGAACTTGCGGTAGCTGCGCAGGTCCAGCGACTCCATGTCCTGACCGTCCAGCAGGATCCGGCCCTCGGTGGGGCGCAGGAACCCGATCACCAGGTTGAGCACCGTCGACTTGCCGGCCCCCGAGCCGCCGACCAGCGCGATCGTCTCGCCCGCCCGGACACTGAGGTCGAAGCCGCTGACGGAGTGCTGCTCGGCGCCCTCGTAGGTGTAGCCGACACTCCGGAAGTCCACCCGGCCGCGCACCTGCTCGACCTTCGCCTTGCCCGAGTTCTCCTCCAGGTCGGGCGCCTGGAGCACCTCGCCGGCCGAGCGGACCGACGCCAGGCCCTTGCCGATCACCGGCGTCAGGCTCATCAGGGCCGTCACCGACCCGGTCAGGCTGGAGAAGTAGGCGCTCAGCATGACGACCTGGCCCGCCGTGACGTTCAGCCAGCCGTAGTAGGCGACCAGCGCCGAGCCGGCCAGGCAGCCCACGCCGATCGCGTTCAGCATGATCCAGGTGAGCGCGCCGAACCTGCCGTTCAGCAGGTCGAGCCGCAGGCCCGCCGTCAGCACCGAGCCGAGCGTGCGGTCCACCCGGCGCAGCGCCGTGCCCTCCAGCCCGTGCGCCCGGGTGATCGGGATCAGCGTCGTCATCTCGTTGATCCGCGAGGACAGCTTCTCGACCTGCACCCGGAACGACTCGTTGTCGTCCCGCAGCCGGTCGCGCAGCCGCACCACCAGCAGGGCGGAGGCCGGCACGATGACCACGAACACCGGCAGGAAGACCGGCGCCTGGATGGCGATCACCACCACCCCGCCGGTCAGCGTGGCGATCGCGCCCAGGCCCATGTCGGCGGTCTGCTGGGTGGCGTTCTCGATCCCCTCGACGTCCCGGACGACCTTCGCCTGGAGGACGCCGGCGCTGACCCGGGAGTGGTAGCCGATGGAGAGCTGCTGCATCCGGTGGCACAGCGCGGAGCGCAGCCGGGTGCCGGTGCGGCGGATGCTGCCGTGCATCCAGCGGACGTAGAGCAGGTGCAGCGGCAGGTTGAGCAGCAGGATGACCAGCAGCACCGCCGCGTTCCACCACAGCGCGGAGATCGGCCGGTGCTCCACGACGACGTCGATGATGTTCGCGGTGATCAGCGGCAGCAGCCACACCGGCGTGTGCTTGGCCAGGTACACGACGACGGCGCCGGCGACGCGCGCCCGGTCCTCGTGGAAGAGGTAGATCAGGGTACGGACGGGGTGCTCACCGCGGTAGCGGTGGCTGAGCGGGCCTTGCGGCAACGCCATGGACTTCTCCTGGGGGCGGAGTGCGGTGCGGGGAACGGGAGCGAGGGTCTTCGAGGGTCCGCTCATCCTCCCAGCGGCTCCCCGTCGGGCGACAGTTCTTTTGGGGGCCGCCCCCGCGCCGCACTCCACCCCCGACGGTCGCACCGCGTCGGGGGCGTGCCCGCCGGTCAGTGCAGGCCGGCCCCGACCCCGACCGCGACGAGGAGCAGGACGATCGAGATGTTCAGCGTCCGGTACGACCAGAGCACGGCGGCGAACTCGCGGATCGTCGCGCTCGGAAGGTAGTAGGCCGCCGTCGGCGAGCCCAGTACGTGCCCCCGCACGCCGGAGCGCCGGGCCTCCAGGGAGGACCGGAACACGTGGAAGTTGTTGGTGACGACGAGGCAGCGGTAGCCGGGCCGCTCCTGCTCCATCAGGGCCCGGCAGAACGCCAGGTTCTCCTCGGTGCTGACCGACTCGCTCTCCTGGACGATCTGCTCGGCGGGCAGCCCCCGGGCGATCAGGTAGTCCGCCATCGCCTGCGACTCCGCGACCTTCTCGTCGGTCCCCTTGCCGCCGGAGGTGATCACCACGGGGGGCTCCCGCCGGGCGGCCTGCGCCCGGTAGAGGCCGTGGGCGCGGTCCAGCCTGCTGGCCAGCAGCGGCGGCACCTGGTTGCCGTCGACCAGGCCCGCGCCGAGGACGATCACGAAGTCGACGTCCCGGCGGACGGGAACCCGCCCGTAGAGGGTGGAGTAGCCGAGGAAGCAGAGGAAGAGGAAGGCCACGTACCCGGCCACCAGCAGCACGCTGTCGGCCACCGCCCGCAGGGCGCCGGAGTCGAACCGGGCGGCGGCCAGCAGCAGCCCGATCAGGGCGAAGATCCCCAGGCCGGCCGCCAGCGACAGCAGGTTCGCGGGCCGGCTGCCCTCCCGGCGGAGCATCGTGACGCCGTTGGCGACGAGGAACACGGCGAGCACCACGACCCCCAGCCCGGCGGACACCGCGATCGCCACGGTGGCGGCCCGCCAGAGCGGGTCCGGCAGCCGGTCGAGTTCCCCGAGCAGGCCGGCGGCGAGGAAGAGGACGGCCAGCCCGAGCAGCACGGCGTTGCTGAAACGGCGCCGGTCGCGCCGGGCCCGGGCGACGAAGAGCAGGAGGAACGCGGTGGCCAGGACGTAGGCGAGCATGCGCACGATCCTATGCACCGTCCCGGGTCGGACCGGCCGTCATCCGCCGCGTGCCCCCGCCGCCGGGCATGACGGACATTCCGGCGATGCCGGACATGCCGGGATCGCCGGGAGCCGGGATGATCGGAGAAGCCACCGGCCGCCGGTGGGCCCGGCCCCGGTGGCACCCCGCCCCGTCCCCGCCGGGTGTGCCGCAAGGAGGGCCCTTCCGATGACCGCTCGCAAGTCCGCCGCCCCCGCACCCCACCGGACGCCCCAGGAACGGGCGGCGCGCGGCAGGGCCGCCCGCAGCGCCGCCCCCCGTTCGGGCCACGGCGAGTACGAGCCGCAGGCCGGCCGGGCGGATCCGGTGGACATCCTGGAGGAGCAGTCCGCGGCCAGGGTGCCCGAGCTCATCCCGATCCGCTACGGCCGGATGACCGAGTCGCCGTTCCGCTTCTACCGCGGCGCCGCCGCGATCATGGCGGCGGACCTCGGCGCCACCACCGACTCCGGGCTCCGGGCCCAACTCTGCGGGGACGCGCACCTGCTGAACTTCCGCCTGATGGCCTCGCCGGAGCGGCGCCTGGTCTTCGACATCGCCGACTTCGACGAGACCCTGCCCGGCCCCTTCGAGTGGGACGTCAAGCGGCTGGCCACCAGCATGGTGATCGCCGGGCGCGCGAACGGCTTCACCGACCAGGAGCGCGCCGACCTGGTGCGGGGCACCGTGCGCTCCTACCGGGAGCGGATGCGCGCCTTCGCCGGCATGCGCGACCTGGACGTCTGGTACGCCCAGGCCGACGCTGACCGGCTCCAGGAGCTCGCCTCCGGGCGGCTGGCGAAGCGCGGTCGCAAGGAACTGGCCAAGGCCATGGCCAAGGCCCAGACCCGGGACAGCCTGCAGGCCTTCGGCAAGCTCACCGAAATGGTGGACGGCCGCCGCCGGATCGCCGCCGACCCCCCGCTGCTCGTCCCGGTCGGCGACCTGCTGCCCGCCGTCGAACGGCGCGCGCTGGAGCACCAGCTGCAGGGGCTGGTCGAGAGCTACGCCCGCAGTCTGGCCTCCGACCGGCGGCACCTGCTGAAGGGCTTCCGGCTGGTGGACTTCGCCCGCAAGGTGGTCGGCGTCGGCAGCGTCGGCACCCGCTGCTGGATCATCCTGCTGCTCGGCCGCGACGACGAGGACCCGCTGTTCCTCCAGGCCAAGGAGGCCGGCGACTCGGTGCTCGCACCGTACGCGGGCGCCAGCGAGTACGACATCCAGGGCGAGCGGGTGGTCTCCGGCCAGCGGCTGATGCAGGCCGCCAGCGACATCTTCCTCGGCTGGGAGCGGGCCGAGGGCATCGACGGGCAGCGGCGCGACTTCTACATCCGCCAGCTGCGCGACTGGAAGGGCATCGCCCAGCCCGAGCTGATGGTGCCGCAGGGCCTGCGGGCCTTCGGCGAACTGTGCGGCGCCACGCTGGCCCGGGCCCACGCCCGCTCCGGCGACCGGATCGCCATCGGGGCGTACCTCGGTGGCGGCGACGCCTTCGACGAGGCCCTGGTGGGGTTCGCCGAGAGCTACGCCGACCAGAACGAGCGCGACTACCAGGCACTGGTCGACGCGGTGAAGTCCGGCCGGGTCACCGCCGAGGCCGATCCCTCCTGACCCGCGTCGATCGACCGGCCCGTCGGGCGGACGGCCCGCCGTTCGGACGGGCTGCGCCGATCGGGTTGGACCCGCCGGTGCGGCGGCGCCGCTGCCGCACCGGCGGGTCCGACCCGTGGGGATACTCGCCGGCGGGGCCACGCACGGTGGCCGCGACGCGAGCAGGGGAGCGTCCCGATGGGAACAGCCTCGGTCCACCGGCGGCCGGCCGCCGCGTCGGCCCGCACCGCCGCCGGCCTGGTACTGGCCGGGGCACTGCTGTCGGCGTGCACCTCCCCGGCCGGCCCGCTCCCGGCCCCCGGCGCCGACCCGACGAGCGGCAGCCCGTCCACGGCCCTGGCGACGGCGCCGCCGGCGCAGCCGCCGGCCACCCTCACCCGCGCCGGGGTGGACACCGCCGACGGCAAGCTCGACCAGGTGGTCCAGCGGGCGATGGACGCCACCGGCGTGCCGGGCCTCGCGGTCGCCGTCGTCTACCAGGACGAGGTCGTCTACAGCAAGGGCTACGGCGTCCGGGAGGTCGGCAAGCCGGACACCGTCGGCCCCGACACCGTCTTCCAGCTCGCATCCCTCTCCAAGCCGCTGGCCTCCACCGTGGTCGCCGGAGCGGTCGACGGCAAGACCGTCTCGTGGAGCGACCCGGTGCAGCAGCACGACCCCGGCTTCACCCTGCAGGACCCGTGGGTCAGCAGCCACCTCACCCTCGCCGACCTCTTCGCCCACCGCAGCGGCCTGCCCGAGCACGCCGGCGACCTGCTGGAGGACCTCGGCTACGACCGCGACTACGTGCTCGGCCACCTGCGCCTGGAGCCGCTCAGCCCGTTCCGGGTGACGTACGACTACACCAACTTCGGCCTCACCGAGGCGGCGGTCGCGGTGGCGAGGACGAAGGGCATCAGCTGGGAGCAGCTGTCGGCCGACACGCTCTACCGGCCGCTCGGCATGCACTCCACCAGCTCCACCTTCGCGGACTACCAGAAGGCGGCCGACAAGGCCGTCACCCACGTCAGGGCCGACGGCGGCTGGCAGGCGAAGTACACCCGCAACGCCGACGCCCAGTCACCGGCGGGCGGCGCCAGTTCGAGCGTCCAGGACATGGCCCGCTGGATGCGGCTCCAGCTCGGCGGCGGCAAGTTCGACGGCAGGCAGGTGATCGGCGCCGCCGCCCTGCAGGAGACCCACCTGCCGGAGATCGTCATCAGCCCGCCGCAGGCACCGGGCGGCCGGGCCGGCTTCTACGGCCTCGGCTGGAACGTCGGCTACGACGAGCAGGCCCGGCTGCGGCTCAACCACTCCGGGGCCTTCGCGCTCGGCGCGGCGACGACCGTCACGCTGCTCCCCTCGGAGGGGCTGGGGATCGTGGTGCTGACCAACGGCGAGCCGCTCGGCGTGCCCGAGGCCGTGGCGGCGAGCTACCTGGACATCGCGCAGCACGGCCGGGAGACCGTCGACTGGCTCGGCGCGTACGGCGGGATCATCGGCCGGATGATGCAGGCCGGCCACTCGGCCACCGACTACACCAGGCCCCCGGCCGACGCCGCACCCGCCCGGCCGGACGGGGCCTACCTGGGCAGCTACGCCAACGACTACTACGGGCCGCTCACCGTCACCGCCCAGGGCGGCGGCCTGGTGATGACCCTCGGGCCGGCCCCCGGCAAGCAGTTCCCGCTGCAGCACTTCGACGGCGACACCTTCAGCTACCCCACCGTCGGGGAGAACGCCGTCGGTCTCTCCGGGGTGACCTTCACCGTCGAAGCCGGCGGCACCGCGAACAAGGTCGTGGTCGAGAACCTGGACCACGAGCACCTGGGCACCTTCACCCGGGCGTGACACGGCGGCCCGGCCGCAGGACGGTGTCCTGCGGCTG
>NZ_JBHUWW010000232.1:0-6431 GCF_042669755.1 Kitasatospora sp. NPDC057223
CGGTACCGGATCCGGTACCGCGGCCCTCGCCGTTGCGGGTGGAGCGGGGGTGGAGCGGATCAGCCGACCGCGGCCATGATGGACGCCGCGTCCGTCGGGACGTCCTTCGGCCGGGCGAACACGACGGCGACCACGCTGACCAGGGCGAGCGCAGAGCCGACCCAGAAGGCGTTGGCGCTGCCCACCGCGAGCAGGTGCGCCGGCAGGTCGGCCGGGGCGAGACCGGCCGGCGGGTTGGCCAGCTCGTCCTTGGCGGAGCTGCTGAAGACCGTCACCAGGATGGCGAGGCCGAGCGCGCCGCCGACCTGGGTGGCGACGTTGAGCAGGCTGGACGCGGCGCCCGCGTCCTCCGCCTCGACACCGGCCACCGCGACGATGGTCAGCGGGACGGTGAAGAACCCGGCGCCGACACCGATCAGCAGCATCGGGCCGAGCAGGCCGCCGACGTACGAGCTGCCCGCGTCGAGCTGGGCCAGCCAGACCATGCCGCCGGTGGCCAGGATGCTGCCGGTCAGCATGAAGGGCTTCACGCCGACCTTGGGGAGCTGCTTCATCACGACGCCGGCGGCCGCGATCAGCGAGAAGGCGACCGGCACGAAGCCGAAGCCCGCCTTGATCGGGCTGAACTTCAGGACCTCCTGGACGAACTGCGTCAGGAAGAAGAACATGCCGGTCAGGTTGCCGGACAGGAACAGCATCGCGCCGAGCAGGATCGCCCGGTCGCGGTTGCGGAACAGCCGCAGCGGCAGGATCGGCTGGGCGGCCCGGGTCTCGATCAGCAGGAACGCGCCGAGCAGGACGATCGCACCGGCGAAGCAGGCCAGCGTCACGCCGTCGCTCCAGCCCTCGGAGGCGGCGTTGATGAAGGCGTACACCAGCAGGGCCATGCCGCCGGTGGAGGTGAGGGCGCCGAGCAGGTCGAACCGGCCCGGGTGGCGCTCCGACTCGCGGACGAAGCGCGGCGAGAGCAGCGCGATGGCCAGACCGAACGGGATGTTGACGAAGAAGACCCAGCGCCAGGAGGCGGCGTCGGTGAGCACGCCGCCCAGGATCAGGCCGAGCGCCGCGCCGGAGCCGGTGACCCCGCCGTAGACGCCCATCGCCTTGGTGCGGGCCGGGCCCTCGGCGAAGTTGGTGGCGATGAGAGCAAGCGTGCCGGGCGCCGCGAGCGCCGCGCCGACGCCCTGGAGGGCGCGGGCCACCAGCAGCAGGCCGCCGTTGGGCGTGATGCCGCCGATCAGCGAGGCCACGGTGAACAGCAGGACGCCGGCGACGAACACCTTGCGGCGGCCGAGGATGTCACCGAACCGGCCGCCGAGCAGCAGCAGCCCGCCGAAGGTGAGGGCGTAGGCGTTCAGCACCCAGGACAGGGTGGAGCCGGAGAACTCCAGGTCCTTCTGAATATCGGGAAGTGCGACGTTCACAATGGTCGCGTCAAGAATGATCATCAGTTGGCAGACCGCGATGATCGCCAGAGTGATGCCAGGACGGGACGGGCCGGACTGTGCTGATCCCGGCGGATCCGCCTCGTCCCGCAGGGTCGCGGACGGGGTGGACGAGGTCGTCACGATAGCCTCCACAGGGCCGTGTGCACGTAGGTGTTGGATCCGGCAGACCTCTGCGGAGGTTCGCGCCCCGGCAGGACGGGGCTTCGGATCCGGCAGGTCGGGCCGGGCGCGGAACTGGGCCGCACTCGGAAATTCGGGTGACCCGGTAGAATAGGAGGGCCCCTCCGAATACAATACGGAGGAGCCCTCCGCTTTGCAAGCCTATCCGGAGTGATACATGACGACCTCTCAGCCCGCCAAGACCCGCCCGATGCGCGCCGACGCCCGCCGCAACTACGAGCGACTGCTGGCAGCCGCCGCGACGGTTCTTGAGGAGCAGGGCACCGAGGCCTCCCTGGAGGAGGTGGCCCGGCGGGCCGGTGTCGGCATCGGCACGCTCTACCGGCACTTCCCGACCCGCGCCGCCCTCCTGGAAGCCGTCCTCCAGGAGAGCATGGCCACCCTGGAGTCCCGCGCCAACGTCCTCGCCGCCACACCCGACCCGGCGGCCGGCCTGCTGCTCTGGCTGCGCGACCTGGCAGCGTACGCCGCCCGCTACCGGGGCCTGGCCTCCACCGTGATGGTGAACCTGGTCGACGAGCGGACGGAGTTCGAGTCCTGCGCCGGCATGCTGCACGCCGCCGGCAAACTGCTCCAGCGGGCCCAGCTCTCCGGCGGCATACGGGCCGACGTCTCGATGTCCGACGCGGTGACCCTGGTGAACGCACTGGTCTGGTCACTGGAGCAGGGCGGCGGCGACCCGGAGCAGTTCGAGCGGCTGTTCACCGTGCTGGCGGACGGCCTGCGGCACCCCGCCGGGGCCTGACCCGGCCGCCCGCCGCACGATCTCCGTGCGGCGGACGGGCCGGCCGAGCCCCGGTCCGGATCAGCCCTGCTGGGCGCCCGCGAGCGGGCCGGTGCCCAGCGCCGCGACCTCCTCGGCGAGGATCCGGTACGACTCCACCCGGGTGGCGTGGTCGGCCGAGACCGTCATCGCCATGAACTCGTCGGCACCCGCCGCGATCAGCTTGGCGACCCGCTCGCGGACCACCGCCCGGTCGCCGATCACCTGCTGCCCGAGGAAGCCGTCCACGATCTGCCGGTCCTGCGCGCTGTAGCGGTAGGCGGCCGCCTCCTCCGCCGTCGGGTAGCGGTCCTGGCGCCCGCCCGAGCGGACGGTCCGCAGCGCGGCGAGCCGGATCGGCCCCGCCCGCCAGTCGGCCTCCTCCGCCGTCTCCGCGGCCAGCACGAACGCAGCGACCAGCGCGTACGGACGGTCGAGCGTGGCGGAGGGACGGAAGGACTCCCGGTACGTCCGCAGGGCCGGCACGGTGAGCTGCGCGTTGAACTGGTGCGCGTACGCGAAGGGCAGGCCCAGCGAGCCGGCCAGCTCGGCACTGCTGAGACCCGAGCCGAGCACCCACACGTCGGGGCGGTTGCCCTCGGCGGGCACGGCGCGGACTGCGGCGTCCGGCGCGGTCTGCTGCTCGTCGAAGTAGCCGAGCAGCTCGACGGCCTGGCGCGGGAAGTCACCCGCGGCCAGCGGGCCGGCCGAGCGGCGCAGGGCCTGGGCGGTCACCGGGTCGGTGCCCGGCGCCCGGCCGAGGCCGAGGTCGATCCGGCCCGGGTGCAGGGCGGCCAGCGTGCCGAACTGCTCGGCCACCACCAGCGGGGCGTGGTTGGGGAGCATCACGCCGCCGGAGCCGACCCGCAGGCGGGAGGTCGCGGCGGCGATCTGCCCGATCAGGATGGCCGGGGCGGAGCTGGCGGCGCCGGGGGTGTTGTGGTGCTCGGCGAGCCAGTAGCGGTGGTAGCCGAGCTCCTCGGTGGCCCGGGCGAGCGCGACGCTCTCGCGGAGCGCGTCGGCGGAGGTCTGGCCGACCTGCACCGGGGAGAGGTCGAGGACGGAGATCGGCACAGGGCCGGACTGGGGCATGGTGGTCCTCCGGATGGGCGCGGCCCCGGCCGGCGGGGCGCGGAAGAGATGAGAGGCGTCGGCCCGGCACGCCGGGGCCCCCGGCACGGGGGTCGGCATCGAGGCCGGTCGGACAGCCGGTCGGCCGGCTCGGCCCGCGGTGCGAGCAGCCGGACAGCACGCGGGCGCGCCCGGAAACGGACACTCCTGCCTGCGGACTCCAACGATACGGAGGGGCCCTCCGAATAGCAAGCCGACCGGCCTGCCCGCACCCTGACGCCTACCAACCCTGCCGCGCCGACACCCTGACGCCTGCCAACCCTGCCGCGCCGACGGCCGGAGCCGCGGCCGCGTCAGCCCGCCAGATCGCCCACCCGGCGGCCGGACTCCACCACCAACCGGGCCAGCGCCGCCCGCGAGCTGATGTTGAGCTTGCGGTAGATCCTGGTCAGGTGGACGTCCACGGTGCGCGGACTCAGCCGCAGCTCGGCGGCGATCTGCCTGGTCCGCTGACCGGTGCTGGCCAGGTCCGCCACCTCCCGCTCCCGCTCCGTCAGCGCCGACAGCAGCGTCACCGACGCCTCCGCCTGACTGTGCCGCGCGGGCTGCCCGTCGGGCAGCGGCATGCCGCACCCGAGCACCGCCTCCGGCGTCTCACCCGCCGAGGCCTCCCCGACCCGGCGCGCCAGCGCCCGCAGCTCGACGGCCTCCTCGGCGCGCCCACGGACCGTCAGCAACCGCAGGGCCTGCGGCAGCAGACTGGCCGCCGACCGGGTGTCACCCGATCCCAGGGCCTCCCGGGCCGCCGCCGCCAGGACCATGTGGTCCCACTCGCCGTCCCCCGGCCCGGAGCGCTGCACGTGCTCCGCGAGTTCGGTGTTCGCGACCCCGCGCACGGCCAGGAAGTCCAGCGCCTTGCGGTGCGCCTCGATCCGCCAGCAGGAGTCCACCGCGGCGTACACCGCGCGGCGTACCAGCGGGTGGCGGAAGGCCAGTTGATCGGTGCCGGGCACCGCCCGGACCAGATCGCGCCGGACCAGTCCGTCCAGCAGACCGCAGGTCGCGCCCTTCGCCAGGCCGGTCAGCGCCGACACCCCGGCGGCGTCGAACCGCGCGCCCAGGACGGCGCCCGCGGCGGCGGCCTGCTGCTGGTCCTCGTCCAGGGCGGCGAACTCGGCCGAGATCCGCGCGGTGAACTGCACCGGCAGGGCCGGATCCGCCGGCTCGGCCTCGTCCTCCCCGTCGTCGGCGCACCGGCTGTCGGCCCGGGCGGCCGCCTCGGCGGCCAGGGCCAGCAGGTAGAGCGGGTTGCCCCCGGCCTCCCGGTGCAGCCGGCGCAGGGCGGGCGAGTCGGCGGGCATCCCCAGCAGGGCGGCACTGCGGCGCGCGTCGAGCGGCGCCAGTTCGACCCGCTCGGCGGTGCCCAGCTCGATGCCGTGCGCGAACAGGCCGGCCAGCTGTGCGGGCGCCTGCTTCGGCCGGTACGAGGCCACCACCACCACCGGAGCGGCGACCGGTCGCTGGACCAGGTAGTCGAGCAGTTCGAGAGTGCCCTCGTCCAGCCAGTGCGCGTCGTCCAGCAGGATCACCAGGCCGTTCACGGCGCAGGCACGGAGCTGCTGCACGAGCGTCGCGTAGTAGTGGCAGACCCACCGGGAGGGCGGTACGTCCGCCGGGATGGTCTGCGCGCCCGGCCCGAAGGACAGCTGGCGCACGAGCGCGCCCAGGGCGTCCAGCCGCTGGTCGTCCAGGCCGGCCGCGGCCCAGCGGCCCAGCGTGTCGATGAGCACCTGGCAGCGCATCGTCGAACTCGCCTCGGTGGCCCGGCCCCGCAGCACCACGGCGCCGCGCTGTTCGGCCTCCACGGCCAGATCGGCGAGCAGTCTTGTCTTGCCCGAACCGGGTTCACCGATGAGTTCGGCGACCCGGCCGAGCCGGTCGTCGAGGCTGCCGAGCACGGTGCGGAGCTCGTCCGCCTCCGCCGCCCGGACAGACTGGGTGGGTCGGATCAGGGATTCCGTGACCACCATCGCTGAGTGTCCCCCTTCTGGCGGCCGACGCCTGTCGGTTGGCCACCACCGGCGGCGCCGCAGCTCATCGACCAAGCGTGCGATGCCCTCACACTAGCCAAGACCCCCGGTCACAGCCCGCTCCGCAATGCAATGTTCACATGGCGAAATAGTGCGGACGGTTCAAATATTCAGCGCACAGCGGAATATGACATTCAGTCATCAAGCGGTGGGCCGGGCTCCGCACAGCCCGGCCCACCCGTTCCTCAGGCCCCGAGCTGCCCGTCGATGAAGTCGAACAACTCGTCGTCGGACACCTCGTCCAGCTGCTGCACGCCGGTGTCCCCCTGGGCGGTGCGAAGGCGGGCCAACGCGTCCTGGAGCCGTTCGACGGCCTCGTCCAGTCCGTCCGGGGTGCCGTCCCCGGCCGGCCGGTCCGCCGCTCCCGAGGTCGCGGCCTCCAGCTCCGCGACCAGCTCCAGCAGCGACCGCGCCGGGGCCGGGACCGGCGAGGCCCCCGCCGTGGCGGCGGGCGCCAGTTCGGCGCTGATGTGGGCGGCCAGCGCGGTACCGGTCGGGTGGTCGAACAGCGCGGTGGCGGGCAGCCGCAGGCCGGTGGCGGCGTTCAGCCGGTTGCGCAGGTCGACCGCGCCGAGCGAGTCCAGGCCCAGGTCGAGCAGGCCGCGGTCCAGCGGGATCGCACTCGCCGAGCGGTGGCCGAGCACCTCTGCCAGCAGGTTGCGGACGAGGTCCAGCACGGCGCGGTCGCGTGCCTCCGGTGCGAGGTCCGCCAGGGCCGGTGCCGCTGCCCCTGCCGCGACGGACGGGGCCGCCGCCTGGGCCTGACGGGCCGCGGCGGGGCTGCGGCGGACGAGGTTGCGGAAGAGGGCCGGCGGATCCGCCCGCAACGCCCCCGTGTCCAACCGCGCCGCCACCACCACCGAACGATCCACCACCAAC
>NZ_JBHUWW010000233.1:0-6330 GCF_042669755.1 Kitasatospora sp. NPDC057223
CCGGACGCCGACGGGCCCGGCCGCCGAGATCTCGTCGGCCGGGCCCGTCCCCATGAACGGCGTCCGCGTGTGCGGCGTCAGGATGCCTGGCGTCAGGCGGGGATGCCCGCCGCCTCGGCGAGGTCGCGCTTGATGCCGGCGAGCACGGCGGCGGCCTGCGCGCGGGCGTCGGCCAGCCCGGCGGCCGAGCCGACCGGCAGGACGACCTCCAGGTAGCACTTGAGCTTGGGCTCGGTGCCGGACGGCCGGACGACGATCCGAGCCGAGCGCACGCCCTCGCCCGCCAGGAGGTAGCGCAGGCCGTCGGTGGGCGGCAGTTCGGCCGAGCCGGCGGTCAGGTCGTCGGCCCGGGTGACGTCGAGTCCGGCCAGCACGGTCGGGGGGTGCTCGCGCAGCCGCCGCATGGCGTCGGTGATGACCGTCAGGTCCTCGACCCGGACGGACAGCTGGTCGGTGGCGTGCAGTCCGTGTTCCAGCGCCAGGTCGTCGAGCAGGTCGCCGAGGGTGCGGCCGGCCCGCTTGAGGCCGGCGGCCAGTTCGGCGACCAGCAGGGCGGCGGTGATGCCGTCCTTGTCGCGGACGCCCTCGGGGTCGACGCAGTAGCCGAGCGCCTCCTCGTAGCCGTAGCGCAGGCCGTCGGCGCGGGAGATCCACTTGAAGCCGGTCAGCGTCTCGGCGTAGCCGAGGCCGGCGGCGGCCGCGATCCGGCCGAGCAGGGTGGAGGAGACGATGGTGGTGGCGAAGGTGCCGGCGGCCTTCCGGGCGACCAGTGCCTCGCCGAGCAGGGCGCCGACCTCGTCGCCGCGCAGCATCCGCCAGCCGGCCGGGGCGGCCGGGTCGGGGACGGCCACGGCGAGGCGGTCGGCGTCCGGGTCGTTGGCGATGACGAGGTCGGGGCCGGCGGTGGCGGCGGTGGCGAAGGAGAGGTCCATCGCCCCCGGCTCCTCCGGGTTGGGGAAGGCCACGGTCGGGAAGTCCGGGTCGGGCTCGGCCTGTTCGGCGACGACGGTGGGCGCGGGGAACCCGGCCTTGGCGAACGCGGCGAGCAGGACGTCCCGGCCGACGCCGTGCAGCGGGGTGTAGACGACGTCCAGGTCGCGGGGGCCGCCCGGTTCGAGGACGGCGGTGGCCCGGGTGAGGTACGCCTCGATGACGTCCTCGCCGAGCACCTCCCAGCCGCCGTCGGCCAGCGGGACGTCGGCGAGGGCGGCGACCGCGTCGATCCCGGCGGCGATGCCGGCGTCGGCGGGCGGGACGATCTGCGCGCCGTCGCCCAGGTAGACCTTGTAGCCGTTGTCCTGCGGCGGGTTGTGGCTGGCGGTGACGGTGACGCCGGCGGCCGCGCCGAGGTGGCGGACGGCGAACGCGAGCACCGGGGTGGGCAGGGCACGCGGCAGCAGGGCGGCGCGCAGGCCGGCGCCGGCCATCACGGCGGCGGTGTCGCGGGCGAAGTCGTACGACTTGTGGCGGGCGTCGTAGCCGATCACCACGAGGTCGCCGAGCCGCTGCTGCCTGACGTACGCGGCGAGGCCGGCGGCGGCGCGGATGACCACGGCGCGGTTCATCCGCATCGGGCCGGCGCCGAGTTCGCCGCGCAGGCCGGCGGTGCCGAACTGGAGGCGGCCGGAGAAGCGCTCGCTCAGCTGGGACCAGGCGATCCGGTTGCCGGACTCGGTCTCGCCCTCGGCCTCGGCCAGCAGGGCGGACAGCTCGTCCCGGGTCTGCGGGTCGGGGTCCTCGGCGAGCCAGGCGCGGGCCCGGGCGAGGAGGTCGGTGGTGGGTGCCTGGGTCATCGGCTCCAGCTCCATCGGAAGAGTCGTTCGCGTGTCGGCCGGTCGGTTCACGAACGGGGCCCGCGGGACGCGTCCCGCGGGCCCCGCCCGATCCGCGTCAGTGCTGATTCTGCGCGCGGGCCGGGTCAGATCCGCTCAAGGACCTTCGCCAGCAGCGCGCCCATCCGCTCGGCGGAGGCCTTTCCGGCCTCCAGCACCTCGGCGTGGTTGAGCGGCTCGCCGGTGATGCCGGCCGCGAGGTTGGTGACCAGGGAGATGCCGAGCACCTCGGCGCCGGCCTCGCGGGCGGCGATGGCCTCCAGCGTGGTGGACATGCCGACCAGCTCGCCGCCGATCACCCGGGCCATGTGCACCTCGGCCGGGGTCTCGTAGTGCGGGCCGCGGAACTGGACGTAGACGGCCTCGTCGAGGGTCGGGTCCACCTCGCGGCAGAGGTCGCGCAGGCGGCTGGAGTAGAGGTCCGTCAGGTCGACGAAGTTGGCGCCGACGATCGGGGAGTCCGCGGTGAGGTTGATGTGGTCGCTGATCAGCACCGGCTGACCGGGGACCCAGCCCTCGCGCAGACCGCCGCAGCCGTTGGTCAGCACGATGGTCGCGCAGCCGGCGGCGGCGGCCATCCGGACGCCGTGCACGACGGTGGCGACGCCGTGGCCCTCGTAGTAGTGGTTGCGGCCGAGGAAGACCAGGGCGAGCTTGTCGGAGCCGGCGATCCGCACGGACCGGATCCGGCCGGAGTGGCCGGCCACGGCGGGGGCGGGGAAGCCGGGGAGCTCGGTGACCGGGAACTCGGCCAGGATCTCGCCCAGGGCGTCGGCGGCGGGCACCCAGCCGGAGCCCATCACCAGGGCGACGTCATGGCGCTCGGCGCCGGTCAGCTCGCGCAGGCGCTCGGCGGCGGCCTGGGCGGCGGCGTAGGGGTCGGCGGGGACGACCGTCTGAGGAGATGCGTTCACGTCTCCGAGGATAGACGGGAATTCACTACGCGCGTAGAAAATGCCGCCGACCGTGCTCGATTGTTACCCGGATGCCCCAAAAGTACAGGTGGTGGCGGCCTTCGCCGCTGCCCGTTCGGGCGGATCCACAACAGCCGGCCCCTGCCCGGGCCCGGTGGTGGCGCCTCAGCAGGGGCGGTGGCGCAGGTCCAGCACGTAGTCGTGCGGGGCGCCCGCGCTCTCCGCCGCGTCCGCGATCAGCCCGAGGTAGCGGGCCGCCGGCAGGCCGCCCTCGTAGTCGTTCAGCACGTACGTCCACACCTGGATGTCGCCGTCCAGGGTGTGCGCCCGCAGCTTGATCTTGCGGTAGATGCCGAGCTGGACGCCCTCCCAGCGGTCGAGGCCCTCCTCGTCCATCGGCGCCACGTCGTAGAGCGAGACGAAGACCTGCTCCTTCTCGTCCTCCACCACGGTGGCCAGCGAGCCCTCCCAGCCGAGCTGCTCGCCGCCGAAGGTCAGCCGCCAGCCGTCCAGCCAGCCGGTGCCCCGGAGCGGGGAGTGCGGGGCGCGGCGGGTCATCTGCCGGGCATCGAGGTTGGTGGCATACGCGGCGTAGAGGGGCATGGCGTCAGCCTACGGGAGGTGAACACGGGGACGGTGCCGGGGAGTGCTCACCGTCACATCCCGGCCCCGCCGAGCGGATGGACGCGCGATGTTTGCGCACCAGACCGAACCCCGGCGTGGCGCCGCCCCCGGCGTGCGGGACAATGGTGCACGTGACTCGGATCGTGATCATCGGTGGCGGACCCGGCGGATATGAGGCGGCCCTGGTGGCGGCCCAGCTCGGCGCGGAGGTGACCGTCGTCGACCGCGACGGCCTGGGCGGATCGGCGGTGCTGACGGACTGCGTGCCGTCGAAGACGCTGATCGCGACCGCGGAGGTGATGACCACCTTCGACAGCTCGTACGAGGAACTGGGCATCATCGTCGCCGACGACACGCCGCCCGTGGAGGGCTCGGCCCGGGTCGTCGGCGTGGACCTCGGCAAGGTCAACCGGCGCGTCAAGCGGCTGGCGATCGCGCAGTCGCACGACATCACCCAGTCGGTGACCCGGGCCGGCGTGACGGTGCTGCGCGGCCGGGGCCGGCTCGGCGGCGGCGGGCAGGCCGCGGACGGCTCCCGCGAGGTGCTGGTCGACGGCCCCGACGGCAGCGTCCAGGCACTGCGGGCCGACGCGGTGCTGATCGCCACCGGCGCCCACCCGCGCGAACTGCCGGACGCGCAGCCCGACGGCGAGCGCATCCTCACCTGGACCCAGGTCTACGACCTGGAGGAGCTGCCCCGCGAGCTGATCGTGGTCGGCTCCGGTGTCACCGGCGCCGAGTTCGCCGGCGCCTACCAGGCGATCGGCTCCAAGGTCACGCTGGTCTCCAGCCGCGACCGGGTGCTGCCCGGGGAGGACCCGGACGCCGCCGAGGTGCTGGAGGAGGTCTTCCGCCGCCGCGGCATGAACGTGATGAGCCGCTCGCGCGCCGAGGGCGCCAAGCGCGTCGGCGACCACGTGGAGGTGACCCTCGCCGACGGCCAGGTGATCCGCGGCACGCACTGCCTGATGGCGGTCGGCTCGATCCCCAACACCGCGGACATGGGCCTGGAGGAGGCCGGGATCAAGCTCAACGACTGGGGCCAGATCCAGGTCGACCGGGTCTCCCGCACCAGCGCCCCCGGCGTCTACGCGGCGGGTGACTGCACGGGCGTCTTCATGCTGGCCTCGGTCGCCGCGATGCAGGGCCGGATCGCGATGTACCACGCGCTGGGTGACGCGGTGCAGCCGCTGAACCTGAAGACGGTGGCCTCCAACGTGTTCACCGACCCGGAGATCGCCACCGTCGGCTACACCGCCGCCGACGTCTCCTGCGGGAAGATGGACGCCGTCGAGGTGAAGCTCCCGCTGCGCGGCAACCCGCGCGCGAAGATGCAGGGCATCAGGGACGGCTTCGTGAAGCTGTTCTGTCGCCCCGGCACCGGCATCGTGGTCGGCGGTGTGGTGGTCGCGCCGCGCGCGAGCGAACTGATTCACCCGATCTCGCTCGCTGTGGACGCCAATTTGACGGTCGAACAGGTGGCCAGTGCGTTCACCGTCTACCCGTCGGTTTCCGGTTCGACCGCCGAGGCGGCCCGCCAGCTGCACATTCGCAAGCGTGCCGAGGGTGAATCCTGAGCCGGTAGGGCACAGTTGGGGCGGCCGCCTGCGGGTGGCCGCCTTTCGCGCGCCGCCCCCGGTGCCGCTGTTTCACCCGTACGGCGGGCGTGATCACCGGCGCCCGGCAGCGCGTAGTGTACGGTCACGCGCCGCCCCCGGGTGAGCATTTCCCGTTACCAGGTGCAAACGCCTGAAAGCAGACGGTCATTCGGTTACCGTCGGTTCTGTGTTTGCAGCAGAACGTCGCCAGTTGATTCTCGAAATGGTGCGCGCCAACGGAGCCGTTTCGCTCCGGGAGCTGGCCCGCGTCGTCCAGACCTCCGAAGTGACCGTCCGCAGGGACGTACGGGCACTGGAGGCAGAAGGGCTCCTCGACCGCCGGCACGGCGGCGCGGTGCTCCCCGGCGGCTTCAGCCGCGAACCCGGATACCCGCAGAAGACCCACCTCGCCGCAGCGGAGAAGAGCGCCATCGCCGATCTCGCGGCCGGCCTGGTGGAGGAGGGCGACGCCGTCGTGGTGGGCGCAGGCACCACCACCCAGGAGCTGGCCCGCCGGCTCGCCCGGGTGCCCGGGCTGACGGTGGTGACCAACTCGCTGCTGGTCGCGCAGGCCCTGGCCCACGCCAACCGGGTGGAGGTGGTGATGACCGGCGGCACCCTCCGGGGCTCCAACTACGCCCTGGTCGGCAGTGGCGCCGAGCAGTCGCTGCACGGGCTGCGGGTCTCCAAGGCGTTCATCTCCGGCAGTGGGCTGACGGCCGAGCGCGGCCTGTCGACCACGAACATGCTCTCCGCGAGCGTGGACCGGGCTCTGGTGCAGTCGGCCGCCGAGGTCATCGTCCTCGCCGACCACACCAAGCTCGGCGCGGACACCATGTTCCAGACCGTCCCGACCGAGGGCATCACCCGCCTCGTGACGGACGAGCACGCCACCGCGGACGACCCCACCGCCCGCGAACTGGACGCCCTGGCCGACTGCGGCGTCCAGATCGACATCGCCCCGCTCGGCCTGCCCGCCGAGCCCACCGTGCACGGCACGGGGACGGGCCACCAGGCCCCCGTCGGGCCCGGCCCGCGCCGCGCGGCCCTGCCGCCCGGCCCCGCCCCGCTGCCCGGTCAGCGCCGCCCCGGTGCCCACGGGCTGCACCCCCGTCCGCTCGCCTCCGGGCGGTCCTGACCCGGCGCCCGCCGGGTCACCGACCGCAGCGCGAACGCGGCCGGTCCCCACTCCCGGAGGAGTGGGGACCGGCCGCGTCGACGGACTCTCCGGCGGGACCGCTTCGTGATCCCGTTCGGCCTGTTCCGGTCAGTCCTTGATCTCGCAGAGTGCGGCGCCGGAGCTGACGCTGCCGCCGACCTCGGCCTTGAGGCCGACGACGGTGCCGGCCTTGTGGGCGTTGA
>NZ_JBHUWW010000234.1:0-6297 GCF_042669755.1 Kitasatospora sp. NPDC057223
GAGGACGACCCGCAGCTGCTTCTCCAGCGCGTCGGTGACGTGGGTGCCCGCGTCCCACAGGTTCCAGCTCGCGGCCTTCAGGCGCAGCGGCCCGGTGGCGGCCCGGACGGGGAGCTGGACGGTGACGGTGTCGGTGGCGCCCGTGCTGTCCTTCACCCCGACGGTGACCACCACGGGGGCGGACGGCACCTCGGCGGGGGCCGTGCCGGAGAGGGTGCCGTCCTGGCTGACGGAGATCCAGGACGGCCCGCCCACCAGGCGGAAGGCCGGGCTGCCCGGCTTGTTGCCGGCCGGGCGGGCCCAGAGGCCGCCGAGCGGGACGGTGACCGGCGTTCCGGGCTCGACGGGTGTCGCCGTGAGCGCGTCCACGGCGCTGTGCGGGCGCACCACGGCGGGCTTGGGGCGGAAGGAGAAGGGGGCGCTCTGCGCCAGGATGCCGTAGCCGTCCTTGGCGAGCAGGTAGGCGGTGTACGGGCCGCCGGTGAGCGCGGAGGTGTCGAGGGCGACGTCGCCGGCGCCGGCCGGGGTGTACTTCCAGAGCAGCGAGGAGCCGGTGCCGGGCTGCCGGGTGCCGTCGTAGACGCCCACCCAGTTCTTGGCGTCGGGGGCGTCCGTGGTCCAGTGGAAGGTGAGCCGGTCGCCTTCGGTGGGACTGCTGGTGGAGCTGAGTGTGAGGGTGCTGCCGGTGGCCACGGAGGTCCTGTCCGCCGCAGGGGGGAGTCCGGCTGCGGCTGGGTGACGGTGACTGGAACGAGTCGGGGGCGGCTCAGTTGGCTGTACAACTGGGCGCCCTCATTCATCCGGTGCCGGGCGGCCGGAGCATGAACGACGCGTGACAGGACATCGGGCGTACCGGGAACTCCGCGCGCTCGGGGCGGGGCCCGGGCCGGTGCTGCGGCCGGTCAGGTTGTCGCAGGTCCGAGCAGGTGGACCAGCGAGCGGTTGTGCTGGAGGAGCCAGGCCAGGTAGGCCGGGTTGACGCTGGCCAGGTCGATGTAGGCCGAGCGCAGGTCGGTGTACAGCGCGTCGAGGGCGGGTGCGCTCAGCGCCCTCGGGCGCCAGGCGAGCAGCAGGCGGACGCCCAGCGGGTCCCCGTGCACCGGGCGGACGACGGTGCCCGGCCCGGGGACGGAGGTGGGCTGGCAGGGGCGGACGGCCTCGCCGGAGGCGACGAGTTCGGCGGCGGTGGCGTTGTCGCGGACCTGGAGGACGCGCGGGTCGAGTCCGGCCTCGGTGAAGACGCGCCGCATCGCCGCGTACTCGTGGTCGGCGGTCGGGTCGACCATCCAGGTGTCGTGGGCGAGGTCGGCGAGCCGGACCACGGGCAGGGCGGCGGCCGGATGGCGGACCGACAGGGCGACGAACTGCGGTTCGCGGGCGATGAGTACGCGGTGCTCCGCACCGGCAGGCACCCGCAGCGGGAACCCCTCGCTCTCGTGCACGAAGGCGATGTCGAGCTGGTCGGCGGCGACCATCCGCAGCAGGGCGATGGCGGAGATGTCGATGTGCACGGTGGTGTCGGTGTCGGGCAGCCGCTCGTGGACCCGGCTCAGCCAGGCGGCGAGCGCGCGGCTGCCGACGCTGCCGATCCGCAGCCGGCGTTTCGCGGCGCCCGCCGCCTCCTGGCGGGCGGCGCGGACCAGGGTGGCCAGTTCGGCGATGATGGGCCGGGCCCGGGAGAGCACCGAGTGGCCGAGGGCGGTGGGGCGGCTGCCGGTCTGCTCGCGGGTGAACAGCGGCCCGCCGACGGTCCGTTCGATGCGGCGCAGTTGGGTGGTGAGGGACGGCTGGGTCATGCCGAGCTGCTGGGCGGCCTTCCGTACGCTGCCGGTGTCCGCGATCGCGCACAGCACGCGGAGGTGTCTCACGTCGAGCTCCACCTCCGGAGCATAGCCAGCCGGGGCACCGACTGCCAAGAACATGTCAAATCTGGTACGCGGCAGTGCCGGTGGGGGTATTGGCCCGTGCTATCGGCGGTTGGCATCATCCGCCCGGCCGACCTGCTGGACGAAGCTCGACCCACCAGTAGTCCATCCGGCGCCGTACGGCCGCCGGCCCCCACCGGCCGGTCGTTCGGCTCGCGAACGGAGTCCCCCCACATGAACCGCTCCACGCTCTCACTGTCCGTCGCACTCGGCCTCGCCCTGGCGAGCGGCCTGGCCGCCGTCCCCGCGTCCGCGGCGCCCGTCGCGGCCCCCGCCGGGTCCGTCCAGCAGTACACGGGCACGGCGGCGGAGGAGGCCGGCAACCGGGCCTTCTACGAGGCCGTGATGAAGTCCGCGCTGGCCAAGCAGGCGGCCTCGCCGTTCCTGCTGACCGTCACCGTCGTCTACGACGCGAGCAGCGCACCGACGTTCCGCAACCAGATAGCCAGCAGCGCCCAGATCTGGAACAGCTCCGAGCGCAACGTCCAGCTCCGCGCGGGCACCAACGCCGACTTCCGCTACTACGAGGGCAACGACTCGCGGGGCTCCTACGCCAGCACCGACGGCCACGGCAGCGGGTACATCTTCCTCGACTACGCGCAGAACCGGCAGTACAACTCCGTCCGCGTGACGGCCCACGAGACCGGCCACGTGCTCGGCCTGCCGGACCACTACTCGGGCCCGTGCAGCGAGCTGATGTCCGGCGGCGGCCCGGGCACCTCCTGCACCAACGCCTACCCGAACGCGACCGAGAAGGCCCGGGTCGACTCGCTCTGGCGCAACGGCCTGGCCCCGGCCGGCGCCGGCGCGGCGGTCACCACAGCGCGCTGACCTGCCGTCACGGCCCACCACGGCCCGGCCCCGTCCGATCGGGGCGCTGTTGGTCAATTCCGCCCCGCTGGATGATATCCAGTGGGGCGGAGCGCTGCGAAGTGGCTGATCTGGTTGTGGACTCTGCGTTGGCCGGTGAGGTGTGCAGCGATGCGGGCGAGGTCAGTGGCGATACCGCTGAGCTGATGCTGGACACACTGGCCTTGGTCGGGCCTCGGTAGCGGGACCTGCGCAGGCCGCAGGGCATAGTTCGCGCCGTTCGCGAGTGGGCGGGCTCATGCACTGGGTCCGCTCGAGGCAGGGGCGGCAGTCCCTCGCCGAGAACATCACTCTGATGACGGGGAGTCCTTGCTGGGAGGACCTGTTGTTCCAGGTTTGGCTGGTCCGTCCGCTGCGGCAGGTGACCTGCTTGGCGTCCCAGCCGATCGTGAATGCTTCCTGGTCGTAGCCGTCCTCGGCGCTGTTCTGGGCACTGGTTTTGGGCTGGACCGTGCCATGCGGTGCGACACCATGGTCTTTCTCGGCGGCGAGGATCTGTGACGCCGTGGGAGATCCCGCGTTGCGCCCGTGCTTGGCCGGGAGTCAGTCCCGGCGGGAGAGGTCGGCGTGGATGGCTCCGGCTATCGCGCTGTGGGGAGCGGTGGCCATGGTGGTGGTGACGTTCGTCATCAGGTTTGGGCTGTCGGGCTCGCAGGGTCGGTCAGGTGGGCCTTGTAGCTGTCCCAGAGGATGTCGCGTTTCCCGCTGGCCCTGGCCTCGATGTCATAGGGGGTGAACAGGCGTAACGCGCCTGGCGGGCGGTCTTTTGGGCCGCGCCGTTGAACCTCGCCGTCGACCAGATGGAAGTGCATCCCCGTCCGATCGGGCCCAGGCCACAGTCAGGTCGGACGCTGCCAGGATGCGG
The DNA here is from genome assembly GCF_042669755.1 of Kitasatospora sp. NPDC057223. Classification (NCBI taxonomy): domain Bacteria; kingdom Bacillati; phylum Actinomycetota; class Actinomycetes; order Kitasatosporales; family Streptomycetaceae; genus Kitasatospora; species Kitasatospora sp. NPDC057223. Next base: position 3,661 of record NZ_JBHUWW010000234.1, read on the forward strand.
CTGTAGGTTCCGGCCGGACCTGTCGGTCTCCGGTTGAGTTGCCATCAACTTGTCTTTGATGAGAACTCAACCGGAGACTCATGCTGCATTGGCTAATTTCGAGGTCGTGATCCACAAACCCGTCAAGCACATTGCGAACAAGGTCTCACGCGAGGAACTCGCAATGAATGAAGGGAGATCTGCCCAGATTAGACGCTGCTTGGACGCACATGTCACCGAGTCGGCGGAGCGGGCGCTCGCAGCTCAGGAGACTTAATCCTTCTTCACGATCGTGCCACAGCCCGTGCACCTCAACTGGTTCGTGGTGTACGGCTGAAGCGTGTACTTGTCACATTTCGGACACTTGTGTCCCTTGGGCATGGCAGCTCCTTTCGGCGGGTGCGCTCGCCTCCGAAGCGAGCCGTCATCGGTTCATGCTGGTCGAGTTTTTTGATTGCGTCAATAAGGCTGCTCTGACCTGCAGTTCTAGAGCCAATGGTTGAATGGGGCGAAACCAGAGGGTTTTCAATATGGGTAGAATGCCCGATATTTACCAATAAGTTCATCGTTGGGACGATGCGGTCTTGTCGAGTCGATCGGAGCCTCAGATCGGGCCCTGCACATGACGATGGTTCAACTCAGGTTGCCGGCGGCTCGATCAGTTCTAGCCGACGGTCTTGGCTGTGGGGAGTCGTCGGTCTATGGTCGGTATCCGAAAGGCGGGAACGTTCGGGTTCGGTGCCGACAGGCTGACGGGCCTTGTTCGAGGAGACGGTGCTTGATCGCCTGGTCGTCTTCGGGGTGTTGGCCGGCTTGCCGATTCGCGAGTTCCGTTCGTGCGGGGGCCGGTGAACCTACAGCGCCCGGTGGACCAGGGGGCGTTCCGCGTTCCTGGTCCACCGGGCTCCGGGGGAGGCGTCAGGCGGTGCAGCCGGAGTCGGCGACCACGTAGTAGCCGGGGGCGGTCTGCTTCAGGGTGTGGGTCACGAAGGTGTTCCACAGGCCCATGTTCTGCCCGGAGCCGTTGGCGTAGGCGACGCCGGCGCTCTGGTGCGCCCGCCCGGCCGTGACCTGGGCGTAGTTCGAGGCGGTGAAGCACTGCGCCTGGTAGCCCGTGGTCGTCCCCGTGACGGCCGCGGACGCGGCGCCGGCCACTCCGGCGGAGTCCACGGCGGTCACCGTCCAGGTGTACGAGGTGGCGGTGGCGAGACCGGTGTCGGTGTACGAGGTCGCGGTGGTCGAGCCGACCTTGGTGGTGCCCCGGTAGACGGAGTAGGAGGCTGCGCCGCTGACGGCGCTCCAGGTCAGCGAAGCGGTGGTGTCGGTGGTGCCGGTGACGGCCGGTGCGGCCGGCGCCGGGAGGGTGCCGGTGCCGCCGCCGGGGGAGGAGGGCCCGTCCAGGCCCCAGAACTTGGCGGTCCAGTAGCTGGAGCAGATGTAGTTGAGGTAGTAGGCCCCGGTGCTGCCGCAGTTCTCGGTGCCGGAGCCGGGGCTGACGGCGGTGCCGTGGCCCATGCCGGAGACGGAGTACAGCTGGACGGCGGCCTTGCCGGCGCTGTCGTTGTAGACCGACAGCGTGGTGCCCCCGGCCAGGCTCTGGGTGCTGGACGCGCTCTGGCCGATGCCCCACACGTTGGTCCACTGGTCGCGCAGCTCGGTGGCGTTGACCGGGTAGACGACGTAGTCGGCGGTGCCCTGCCAGATCGCGACCCGCGGCCACGGACCGGTGTAGCCGGGGTTGGACGCCCGGACCTTGTCGCCCCACTGCGCCGGGGTCAGGTTCTGGTTGTTCTGCTGGCACCCGGACGCGGCGGTCAGCGTGGTGGCGCACTGGGCCGGCAGGCCGGAGTCGACCGCGCCGCCCGCGAACACGTCGGGGTAGTCCGCCAGCAGGTCGGCCGTCATGCCGCCGCCGGCGGACAGGCCGGTGACGAACACCCGGTGGGTGTCCGAGCCGTACTGCGCCTGCGCGGTGGTCACCATCTGGAGCACCGAGGCCGCCTCGCCCTTGCCCCGGGTGTCCTTCGTCGCGTCGAACCAGCTGAAGCAGGAGGAGCTGTTGTTGGACGAGTTGGTCTGCGGCAGGACGAGGGCAAAGCCCCACAGGTCGGCGTACTTCTGCCAGCCGGAGTGTGCGAAGTAGTCACCGGCGCTCTGCGTGCAGCCGTGCAGGGCGACGACCAGCGGCGCTCCGGCCGGCAGGTTCGCGGGCGTGTACGCGAACATGGCGAGGTTGCCCGGGTTGGACCCGAACCCGGTGACCTGCTGGAGGCCGCCCGCGGCGGCGGCCGGAGCGGCGGGCAGCGCGGTCGAGAGGCCTGCGGCGACCAGGCCGAGCACGGCGGTGAGGGTGACGCGCCTGAAGAGTCTTCGGACGGCGGAAACGGGGCGCACGGGAACTCCTGGTGGTGGGGCGGGAGCGGGGTGGGGGAGACGGCGTACCGGGTGCCGGGGTCCGCAGGCGGACGGCGGCGGTGGGGGCCGCCCACTCGGGTACTGCTGATGACGGACGGTACGGCCGCGCGGAGCACGCCAGACATGTACCGGGACGACACAGCCGCCGCCCACTCGTGGCCCGTCGCCCCATTGCCACCGGGGCCGCCGCGACCCCCGGACACGGGCACGCACGGAGGCCGGGCCACTGGTCACGACCAGTGG
>NZ_JBHUWW010000235.1:0-6254 GCF_042669755.1 Kitasatospora sp. NPDC057223
GGGGGGGGGGGGGGGGGGCGGGGGGGGGGGGGGGGGGGGGTTTTTGGGGGGGGGGGGCCCTCTTGGTGTTGGGGGGGGGGGGTTTTGGTGGGGGGGCGGGGCCCCCCGGGGGGGGGGGCCCGCGCGGCCCCCCGCCGCGGGCGGGGGAGTCAGAGCACCTTGGAGAGGAACGCCCTGGTCCGCTCGTGCTGCGGGTCGGAGAGCACCTCGCGCGGGTTGCCGGACTCGACCACCACACCGCCGTCCATGAACACCAGCGCGTCGCCGACCTCGCGGGCGAAGCCCATCTCGTGGGTGACGACGATCATCGTCATGCCCTCCTCGGCGAGGCCCCGCATGACGTCCAGGACGTCGCCGACTAGCTCGGGGTCGAGCGCGGAGGTGGGCTCGTCGAAGAGCATCAGCTTCGGCTTCATGGCCAGCGCGCGGGCGATCGCCACGCGCTGCTGCTGGCCGCCGGAGAGCTGGGACGGGTAGTTCCTGGCCTTGTCGGCCAGCCCGACCCGCTCCAGCAGGGCCATCGCCCGCTCCTTGGCGTCCGCCTTGCTCTCGCCCTTGACCTGGACGGGCGCCTCGATGACGTTCTCGATGGCGGTCATGTGCGGGAAGAGGTTGAAGCGCTGGAAGACCATGCCGATGTCCCGGCGCTTCATCGCGACCTCGCGGTCCCTGAGCTCGTACAGCTTGTCGCCCTTCTGGCGGTAGCCGACCAGCTCGCCGTCGACCCAGAGCCGGCCGGCGTTGACCTTCTCCAGGTGGTTGATGCACCGCAGGAACGTCGACTTGCCGGAGCCGGACGGGCCGACCAGGCAGAACACCTCGCCCTGCTTGACCTCCAGGTCGATGCCCCTGAGCACCTCGACCGGGCCGTACGACTTGTGCACGGCCTCGGCCCGCACCATCGGGCCGGCGGGCGCGGTGTCGGCGGGGGACTTCGTCAGATCGGTCATGCCGCACCTCCGCCTTCGCCGCCGCCGCCGTGGACGCCCGCGTTCGCAGGCTTCGCCGCCGGTGCCGACTTGATACCCCGGAACAGTCCGCTCATCCGCTGCAGCGGTGTCGGCGGCAGCGAGCGGTTGGAGCCGCGCGCGTAGTGCCGCTCGATGTAGTACTGGCCGACCGTGAGGATCGAGGTGAGGAACAGGTACCAGAGGCTGACCACGATCAGCAGCGGGATGCTCTGGAAGTTGCGCGAGTAGATGTTCTGCCCGGCGCGGAACAGCTCCTCCAGGGCGATGACGCTGACCAGCGAGGTGGTCTTCAGCATCGAGATGGTCTCGTTGCCGGTCGGCGGGATGATCACTCGCATCGCCTGCGGCAGGATGATCCGCCGCATCGCGTCGAAGCGGTTCATGCCCAGCGCCTGGGAGGCCTCCAGCTGGCCCTCGTCCACCGACTGGATGCCGCCGCGCACGATCTCCGCCATGTAGGCGGCCTCGTTGAGCCCGAGGCCCAGCAGCGCCGCCACGAAGGTCGGGATCAGGATGTTGGTCTCCTGCGACCAGAACGCCGGGCCGAACGGGACGCCGATCGAGAGCCTGGCCCAGAGGACGCCGAGGAAGTTCCAGAACACCAGCTGGACCAGCACCGGCGTACCGCGGAACACCCAGATGTAGACCCAGGCCGTGCCGGAGAGCAACGGGTTGGGCGACAGCCGCATGACGGCGAGCAGGATGCCGCCGACCACGCCCATCACCATCGCCAGCGCGGTCAGTTCGAGCGTGACCACCAGGCCGTGCAGGATGCGGTCGTCGAACAGGTAGTCGCCGACGACGTTCCACTTGAAAGCGGGCACGGTCACGACGGCGTGGATCAGCATGGCCGTGAGCAGCAGGATGACCGCCGCTCCGACCCAGCGTCCGGGGTGGCGGACCGGGACGGCCTTGATGGCTTCGGGCCGTCCGGGGGCGTCCGGCCCCTTGTGGGGAGAATTCACTGTGTGGCCTCAGAACAGGTCGCTGTGGGGAACAGGACGGCGAAGGTCAGCTGACAGCGGCGTTCAGCTGGGACTTGTCGACCGCGCCGGCCTCGACGCCCCACTTCTGCAGGATCTGCTTGTACGTGCCGTCGTCGATCAGCGACTGCACCGCCTTCTGGACGGCCGGGGCGAGCGCCGAGCCCTTGGCGAGCGCGATGCCGTACGGCGCCGAGTCGGTCGTCTCGCCGAGCTTCTCCAGCTGGCCGTTGGTCTGCTTGATCGCGTAGTCGATGACCGGGGAGTCGGCCATCATGACCTGGTTGCGGCCGGAGACCACGGCGTTGGTGACGTCCGTCTGGAGGTCGAACTTGTCGCCGTCGTTCGGGACGGTCGGCTTGCCGGCCTTGGTGCACGCCGGGTTGATGACGTCGACGATCGCGTCCGCCTGGGTGGTGCCGGTCTGGACGGCGATCTTCTTGCCGCACAGGTCGTCGGCCGAGATCTTGTCGGGGTTGCCCTTCTTCACCGCCGAGGCGGTGCCCGCGGTGAAGTAGGTGACCATGTCGACGGTCTGCTCGCGCTCCTTGGTGTCCGTGAAGGAGCTCATGCCGAGCTGGTACTTGTTCGCGCCGATGCCCGGGATGATCGCGGTGAAGCCGGCGTTCTGGACCTCGGCCTTCAGGCCCAGCCTCGCGGCGACGGCGTTGGCCAGGTCGACGTCCATGCCGACGATGGTGCCCTTGTCGTCCTGGAACTCGTTCGGGGCGTACGAGGCGTCGGAGCCGACCACCAGCTTGCCGCTCGACTTGATGTCGGCCGGGACGAGCGCGGCCAGTGCCGGGTCGGCCGTGACGGTGCTGACCGACGCGCTGCCGCTGGAGCCGGAGCCGCTGTCGGAGCCGCTGCTGCCGCAGGCGGTGAGGGCGAGGGAGGCGGACGCGAGGACGGCACAGGCCGTGAGGAGGCGGGTGCGCTGGGTACGAGCGGTCATGAGGGGGATCTCCTCCTGGGAGAGGTCGAGCGGAGTGCGCCGCAGGGGGAAGCGGCGCACCGATGGGCCGGCGGCCCGTACCGCGTTGTACTGGCGGGCCCGGGGGGTGCGGGCCCGGCCGTGGGTGCCGGATGGTGCTTTTCGGTGCAGGGGTGGTGCTGGGTGCTGATCCGCCACCCTCCGCCGAGGTGGACGTCGACCGAACCGCCTCGACCAGTGGCCGGCTCGATCCGAGTTGGGGGAATCCTGTCATCAGATGAACGTCAGAATGCCCTTATCCAGATCAAAATCGGATAACAAGGGGGCGTAGCGTCCGCTATTCGGACGAATATCGTGTCCCTGTCACCCTGTGTATAAGTATGCAGAGCGGCCCGCTCCCGGTCGGGAGGCACGGCCAGGTGGCCGCCCCCGGCTCGCGTCCCGGGCCCCCGTCACGGGGACGCCTGCGTGCGGGCGCCGCGCCTGCCGGAGATCTTGTCGCCCCGGCCGGAAAAAAAGGACATCTTTCCGGCCCGCTCTGCTGGGGAGGGCGGTGGGTGTGTCAGAATCTGCTATCGGGTGACCCCCGAAGCCCGAACACAGACCGCCGGGTCGCGACAGACCCGGGGTGCGTAGGACCGGAAGCCGAGGACGTCGGCTCCGTACCCGAGGCGCCAGCTCCCCTCCGTGTCTGCGTTCACTCCTACGGGTGTGCGTGTTTCTTCGACGTTGCCGCCTCCGGACCCGGGTGCTTCCGATGCCCGGTCTCCGTACGGCGGACGGCAATGGGATGAAGAGCACGTGACGAGGACGAAAAGGCATAGGTGCGATGCCTTCGTCCGACCTACGCTCGGGCCCGGAAGCACAGCGCAGACATAAGACCCAAAACCCTCACTAGAGGGCGCCGCCCGACGGCCGCGCCCCGATCCCGCCTCCGGGTCCGCTTCGGCGTACCCGGATTCCAGTTTCCCTGGACGGGGTCGCCCGCCCGTCGGACGCGCTCTCACATACCATGACGAAGAGGTCATCGTGGCAGCGGAGATCATCCACCCCAACACCCAGGACACCGTCGACCCCGTCGATGCCGTCTTCGCGCTCCACCGCGGCGGCAAGATGGAGATCCGGGCCACGGTGCCGGTGCGCGACTCGGACGACCTGTCCCTCGCCTACACGCCCGGCGTCGCCCGGGTCTGCACCGCCATCGCCGAGCAGCCCGACCTGGTGAACGACTACACGTGGAAGTCCAACGTGGTCGCGGTCGTCACCGACGGCACCGCCGTCCTCGGGCTCGGCGACATCGGCCCGGAGGCCTCGCTGCCCGTGATGGAGGGCAAGGCGATCCTGTTCAAGCAGTTCGGCGGCGTCGACGCCGTCCCGATCGCGCTGGCCTGCACCGATGTCGACCAGATCATCGAGACGGTCGTCCGGATGGCGCCCTCCTTCGGCGGCGTCAACCTGGAGGACATCTCCGCACCGCGCTGCTTCGAGATCGAGCGCCGGCTCCAGGACGCCCTGGACATCCCGGTCTTCCACGACGACCAGCACGGCACCGCGATCGTCAGCACCGCGGCCCTGTGGAACGCCGCGAAGGTGACGGGCCGTGAGATCGGCAGCCTGCGCGCCGTCATCTCCGGCGCGGGCGCCGCGGGCATCGCCATCGCCAAGATGCTGGTGGCCGCCGGCATCGGCGACGTCGCCGTCTGCGACCGCAACGGCGTGGTCCACGAGGGCCGGGGCGACCTGACCGACGTCAAGGCCGAGATCGCGGCGATCACCAACCGGACCGGCCTCAAGGGCTCGCTGGCCGACGCCCTGGACGGCGCCGACGTGTTCATCGGCGTCTCCGGCGGCACCGTGCCGGAGGAGGCCGTCGCCACCATGGCCAAGGGCTGCTTCATCTTCGCGATGGCCAACCCCACGCCGGAGATCCACCCGGAGGTCGCGCACCGGTACGCGGCCGTCGTGGCCACCGGCCGCAGCGACTTCCCGAACCAGATCAACAACGTGCTGGCCTTCCCCGGCATCTTCGCGGGCGCACTCCAGGTCCGCGCGACCCGGATCACCGAGGGCATGAAGCTCGCGGCCGCCAAGGCCCTGGCGGGCGTCGTCGCCGACGAGCTGACGGCGCAGAAGGTCATCCCCTCGCCGTTCGACGAGCGCGTCGCCCCGGCCGTCACCAAGGCGGTGGCCGAGGCCGCCCGCCGCGAGGGCGTCGCCCGCCGATAGCACCTCCACCGGGCCCGGGACACGCGGCAAGGGTCACACCCCCGCGTGGTTCCGGGCCCCGGCCGTCGCCGCTATCGTCCGTGACATGTTCGCTGCCTACGCCGCACGTATCGACGCCGACGACCCGCTCAGCGGGCTGGAGACCGGCGAGCTCCCGGACCCGGTGGCCCGTCCCGGCTGGAGCGTGGTGACCGTCCGGGCCGCCACCCTCAACCACCACGACCTCTGGTCGCTCCGCGGGGTCGGCCTGCCCGCCGAACGGCTGCCGATGATCCTCGGCTGCGACGCGGCCGGCGTCGACGAGGACGGCAACGAGGTGGTCATCCACTCCGTGGTGGGCCAGAGCGGCCACGGCGTCGGCCCCGCCGAGCCGCGCTCCATCCTGACCGAGCGCTACCAGGGCACGTTCGCCCAGAAGGTCGCCGTACCCACCTGGAACCTGCTGCCGAAGCCGCCCGGACTCACCTTCGCCGAGGCGGCCTGCCTGCCCACCGCCTGGCTGACGGCCTACCGGATGCTCTTCACCAACGCGGGGGTGAAGCCCGGCGACACCGTCCTCGTGCAGGGCGCCGGCGGCGGCGTCTCGACCGCCCTGGTCGTCCTCGGGAAGGCCGCCGGGCTGCGGGTCTGGGTGACCGGCCGGGACGAGGCCAAGCGCGCCCGCGCGGTCGCACTCGGCGCCGACGCCGCCTTCGAGAGCGGCGCCCGGCTGCCCGAGCGGGTGGACGCCGTGATGGAGACCGTCGGCGCGGCCACCTGGTCCCACTCCGTCAAGTCGCTGCGCCCCGGCGGGACGATCGTCATCTCCGGCGCCACCTCGGGCGCCAACCCGAAGGCCGCCGAACTCAACCGGATCTTCTTCCTGGAGCTCCGGGTGGTCGGCTCGACGATGGGCAGCAAGGAGGAACTGGCCGGACTGCTCGCGCTGTGCGCCAACTCCGGCGTCCGCCCGGTGATCGACTCCGTGCTGCCGCTGGCCGACGCCCGGGACGGCTTCGCCCGGCTGGCCGAGGGCGACGTCTTCGGCAAGATCGTCCTCACGCCGTAGTCCGCACGCCGTAGTCCGCACGCCGTAGTCCGCACGCCGTAGTCCTGACGCCAGCACGCGGCGGGGCCCGGCACCCCCCCCGAGGGTGTCTC
>NZ_JBHUWW010000236.1:0-6230 GCF_042669755.1 Kitasatospora sp. NPDC057223
GCCCGGGAGTCCCGGGCCGGCCCCCTGCGCGTGTCAGCGGCCCGCGGCCGCCACGGCGGCGGCCAGCTTCGCGGCGAGGGCGGCGATGTCCTCCTCGGCGAAGGCGTACGTGTTGTAGCGCAGCCAGCAGCGCAGGCTGCCGTCCGGCTGCTCGACGGCCATCAGCTCCGGTACGTACCGGTCGCCGGCCGGCTCCGGCCAGGGCACGGTGGTGCCGCGCGGCAGGTCCCAGCCGGTGCAGGTGACCCCCGGCAGCTGCGCGGGCGCGCTCCAGGCCTCGTACCGCAGCCAGGCCGCGAACGGCACCTTCGGGCTGAACTCCGCGAAGGGGTGCAGCTGGTGGTCGAGCGCGGCGGTGGAGGCCGTCCGTACGCGGTCCAGCAGCTCCGCGTAGCCGGGGGAGCCGGACGCGTCCACCCGCAGCAGCAGCGACTGCACGAAGCAGCCGACGGCCCGCTCGGCCTCCGGCGTGGTGCGGCCCGGCACCGGGGTCATCAGCACCAGGTCGTGCTGCCCGCTGTGCGCGGCGAGCAGGCCGGCCCACACCGCCGCGAGCGCCAGGAACGGGGTCGCGCCCAGCTCGGCGGCCCGCTCGCGCAGCGCGGTGGCCCGTGCGGCGGGCACGGTCAGTTCGTGCGCGCCCGTCAGCACCATGTCGACCTGCTTGCGCCCCGGGAAGGGCTCGACGGCGGCGGGCGCCCCCGCCAGCGTGCGGCCGAAGTGCGCGCGGGCCGCCGGCCAGTGCGCGTTCGACCACTCGACCAGCTCCCGGTACCCGGGGCCGGGCCGCACGGCCGGGGCACTGCGTCCGCGCCGCAGCGCGGAGTACACCACACCCAGGTCCTGGAGCAGCACGCCGATCGACCAGCCGTCGCTGACCATGTGGTGCACGGCCAGCAGCACCACGTGCTCGGCGGGGCCGCGGGCGACCACCAGCAGCCGGGTCATCGGATCCCGGGCGAGGTCGGTGGTCCGGTCGCGTTCGGCGATCAGCCGGGCCGACACCTCCTCGTCCCCGGCCCCGGGGAGCTCGACCAGGGTGACGTCCGCCCGCGGCTCCTCGTCCAGGACGGTGCGCACGATCCCGGGCTCGCCGGCCACCGGCTCGAACCGGGTGCGCAGCGCCGCGTGGCGCCGCACCACCTCCAGCAGCGCCCGGCCGAGCAGCTCCGGCAGGAAGGCGCCGGTCACCCGGAACTGGACGCTCACCATGCCGGCATCCCGGCCCGGCGCCTCGGCCATCCAGCGCAGGAAGTTCTCCTGCTGGGAGCTGAGCAGCAGGTCGTGCCGCTGGGCCCGCAACTCGGTGAGGAACGGCGACACGTCCGGCGGCCCGGCGGTCTCCGGTTCGCCTGTGGTGTGCCCGGGAGCGTCCAGCCAGGCCGCCTGGGCGCGCAGCGAGGGCCGCTCGAAGACCAGGGCCGTGCCGGCCGCGACGCCGAACTCCGCCGACATCAGCGCGGCCAGCTGGACGGCCCGGAAGGAGTCGCCGCCGAGGGCGAAGAACTCGTCCTCCACGGCCGGCACCGGGCGGCCGAGCACCCGCCGCCAGAGCGCGGCGAGCGCCCGTTCGGTGGGCGTCGCGGGGGCCGTGCGAGGGCCGTCGGCGGCCGGGGCGTCGAAGCGTGTGCGCAGCTCGTGCTTGACGACCTTGCCGCTCGGATTGCGGGGGAGCGCGTCGGTGACCAGGATCCGCACCGGCAGCTCCGGGCGGGCGAGCCGGGCGGACAGGAAGCGCCGCAGGTCGTCCAGGTCGAGCCCGCCCGCGGCGGCGACGACGGCGGCCACCGGCACGCTGCCCATCACCGGGTGCGGCACGCCCAGCGCCGCCGCGTCGGCGACCTGCGGGTGCTCGTGCAGGACTTCCTCGATCCGCAGCGTGGAGACCTTGAGGGCACCGGACTTGATGACGTCGCTCTCGCGGTCCACCAGGTACAGGTAGCCGTCCGCGTCCAGCCGCCCGAGGTCGCCCATCCGCACCCAGCCGCCCCGGAACACCGCACCGCTGCGGGCGCTGTCGCCCACGTAGCCGCGCGGCGGGCCGGGCTGGCGCAGCCAGACGTCGCCGCTCTCCCCGGCGGGGACGGGCACCCCGTCCGGGTCGAGGATCCGCAGGTCCGCCGGGTCGGCCGGGCGGCCGACCGAACCCGGCCGGGCGGTGTCCACCACGGCGGAGATCTGCGCGGGCGAGGCCTCGGCCGAGGTGTACGTGTTGACCAGGGTGGCCTTCGGCAGCGCCCCGGCCAGTGCGGCCGCCACCGGGCCGGGCAGCGCGGCGGCGGAGCAGCTGGCCATCAGCACACTCGACAGGTCGCGGCGCCCGGCCACCCCGCTGTTGACCAGCTCGACCGCCATCGACGGCACCAGGAAGACGGTGCCGACCGCGAACTCCTCCACGATCCGGCCGAACTCCTCGGCGTCGAAGCGCGGCAGGCAGATCGTCGCCGGGTGCCCCACGAGGGCGTTCACCAGCACCACCTGGGCGGCGTTGGTGCCGATCGGGAAGGCGTGCACCGCGTGGCGGGAGTGCGCGTAGGGGCGGGGGCGCGGGTCCAGCAGCAGGCCGGCGGTCAGGCTGGCGTGGGCGGCCAGCACCCCCTTCGGGGCGCCGGTGGTGCCCGAGGTGCCGATGATCTGGGCGGCGTCCCCGGGCGCCGGGCGGTGCGGCGGCTCGGCGGGAGCACCGGCCGAGGCCGCGATCAGCTCGTCGAGCCGCAGGCCGGCGACGCCCTCCACCGGCGGGCGGCTCTCGCCGCGCAGCGCCGTCCGGGCGCCCGACAGCTCGATCAGCCGGGCGGCGTCCTGGGCGGAGAGGTCCTCGCGGACGGCCAGCGCGGCACCCCCCGCGTACTGGACGGCCATGAAGGCGACGGCGTACCGCTCCCACTCCTGGTTGGTGAACAGCAGCGCGACCCGGTCGCCCGGGCGGACGCCGGCCGCGGCCAGGCCGTGCGCGGCCCGGACGGCGCCCGCGCGCCACTGCCCGTACGTCACGGAGCCGCCGTCGGGCACCTGGAGGGCGGTCCGCCCGGGGTGCAGCCGGGCGCGGTGGTCGAGCAGGTCGGGGAGGGTGAGGCGGTTCTCGGCGGGGCTGATGACTACTCCAGGTGCGGCGGATTCCAAGGGGCCGGCGGCCGGTTCCCGCCCGGCGCGGCGCGTCGGCGAACCCATACCCTCCGGCGGTGTTCTGACGGCATGTGGCGCGTGCCGCACCGGCTCCGATATGGTCTGGACCAATGCGTGCCGGGGGGAGGATAGCGCGGCTGTGTCGCGCTTCTGTCGCAGAGCCGCACCACAGGTCTGCCGGACGGGACAGCCCGGGCCGCGCCTCCGGGGAAGGGGACCGACCGTGCCCGCTGCCGCCACCACCACCCGCCTCGCCGGGCGGCACCTCGCCGCGCTGCTCGCGGCGCCCGGCCCCTACCGCGCCCGCTGGCTGCGCCACGTGACCCGGGCCACGCCCGGCCGGATCAACCAGGCCGCCGTCACCCGGGTGCTCGCCGAGTGGCTCTGGCAGCACGGCGAGCACCCCGACAGCGACCTGCTGCCGCGCGCCCTGCGGGACCGGGTCTCGCGCGCCCTCGGCGGCCGCTCGCTGTCCGCCCCGACGCTGCGCCTGTTCGTGGCCGCCTTCGCGATGAGCGCAGCCGACGAGTCCGCGCTCTGGGAGCTGGCCGACCACCCGCCGGGGCCCCCGGAGGGCCCGCCGTTCCTCCGTACGGGTGGCGCGCGGCACGGCGCCGGGCCCGCCGGGCGCCGCTCGGGCACCATCGTGAAGCCCAGCTGTGGCGGCCCTTAAGAATTCCTCGATGGACCGGACCTGCTCCGACCAGGCAGATTGCACATTGCCCGGTGCGGGGCCGGCAGGCGCTGCCGACCGCCGGGCACCGTCGGCCTGCCCACACCAGGCCGCCCCATCGTGCGTCAGGAGCCGCGGCAGTGAAGGCACTCGTCAAGCAGAAGGCCGAGCCGGGACTCTGGCTGATGGACGTCCCCAAGCCCGCCATCGGTCCCGGCGAGGTGCTGATCAAGGTGCTGCGCACCGGCATCTGCGGCACCGACCTGCACATCCGCAACTGGGACGGCTGGGCGCAGCACACCATCCGGACACCGCTGACACTCGGTCACGAGTTCGTCGGCGAGGTCGCCGAGACCGGCGCGGCCGTCGCCGACATCAGCGTCGGCGACCTGGTCAGCGGCGAGGGGCACCTGGTCTGCGGCAAGTGCCGCAACTGCCTGGCCGGCCGCCGCCACCTGTGCCGCAACACCGTCGGGCTGGGCGTCGGGCGCGACGGCGCGTTCGCCGAGTACGTGGCGCTGCCCGCGGCCAACGTCTGGGTGCACCGGGTGCCCGTCGACCTGGACGTCGCCGCGATCTTCGACCCGTTCGGCAACGCCGTGCACACCGCGCTGTCCTTCCCGCTGGTCGGCGAGGACGTGCTGATCACCGGCGCCGGTCCGATCGGCATCATGGCCGCCGCCGTCGCCAAGCACGCCGGCGCCCGCAACGTGATGATCACCGACGTCTCCCCGTACCGCCTCGACCTGGCCCGCAAGGTCGGCGTCACGCTCGCGCTGAACGTCGCCGAGCACACCATCGAGGAGGGCCAGCAGCAGCTCGGCCTGCGCGAGGGCTTCGACGTCGGCCTGGAGATGTCCGGCCGCCCCGAGGCGATGCAGTCGATGATCGCCAACCTCACCCACGGCGGCAGGATCGCCATGCTCGGCCTGCCCGCCGAGGACTTCCCGGTCGACTGGGCCCGGATCGTCACCTCCATGATCACCATCAAGGGCATCTACGGCCGCGAGATGTTCGAGACCTGGTACGCGATGTCCGTCCTGCTGGAGGGCGGTCTCGACCTCAGCCCCGTGATCACCGGCCGCTACCCCGCCGCCGACTTCCAGGCCGCCTTCGACGAGGCCGCGAGCGGACGCTGCGGCAAGGTCATCCTCGACTGGACCGTCTGACCCCCTTCTCATCTAGGAGCCCGTAGCCGTGTTCGACTCCGTACGCGCCGACATCGCCACCACCCTCGACGAGATCCGCGAGGCCGGACTCTTCAAGCCCGAGCGCGTGATCGGCACCCCGCAGAGCGCCGCCGTCACCGTCACCGGCGGCGGCCGCCCGGGAGAGGTGCTGAACTTCTGCGCCAACAACTACCTCGGCCTCGCCGACCACCCCGAGATCCTCGCCGCCGCCAAGGACGCGCTGGACCGCTGGGGCTACGGCATGGCCTCGGTCCGCTTCATCTGCGGCACCCAGGACGTCCACAAGCAGCTGGAGGACCGGCTCTCCGCCTTCCTCGGCCAGGAGGACACCATCCTGTACTCCTCCTGCTTCGACGCCAACGGCGGTGTCTTCGAGACCCTGCTCGACGACCGCGACGCCGTCATCTCCGACGCCCTCAACCACGCGAGCATCATCGACGGCATCCGCCTCAGCAAGGCCCGCCGCCACCGCTACGCCAACCGCGACCTCGCGGACCTGGAGAAGCAGCTCCAGGACACCCAGGACGCCCGCCGCCGCCTCGTCGTCACCGACGGCGTCTTCTCGATGGACGGCTACGTCGCCCCGCTGCGCGAGATCTGCGACCTGGCCGACCGCTACGACGCCATGGTCATGGTCGACGACTCGCACGCGGTCGGCTTCGTCGGCCCCGGCGGCCGCGGCACCCCCGAACTGCACGGCGTCATGGACCGCGTCGACATCATCACCGGTACCCTCGGCAAGGCCCTCGGCGGAGCCTCCGGCGGCTACGTCGCCGCCCGCCGCGAGATCGTCGCACTGCTGCGCCAGCGCTCGCGCCCGTACCTCTTCTCCAACTCGCTCGCGCCGGTGATCGCCGCCGCCTCGCTCAAGGTGCTCGACCTCGTCGAGGAGTCGAACGAGCTGCGCGAGCGGCTCGCGGCCAACACCGCGCTGTTCCGTTCGAGGATGACCGAGGCGGGCTTCGAGATCCTGCCCGGCGACCACCCGATCGCCCCGGTCATGATCGGCGACGCGGCGAAGGCCGGCCGGTTCGCCGAACTGCTGCTGGAGCGCGGCGTGTACGTGATCGGCTTCTCCTTCCCGGTCGTCCCGCACGGCGCCGCCCGGATCCGGGTCCAGCTCTCCGCCGCCCACTCCACCGAGGACGTCGAGCGGGCCGTCGCGGCGTTCGTCGACGCCCGCGCCGCCCTGGGCGAGTAGATCGTCCGGCCCGGCGGCCCGTCCGACCTGAACCTGGCTG
>NZ_JBHUWW010000237.1:0-6207 GCF_042669755.1 Kitasatospora sp. NPDC057223
GTCCACCCCGCCGCCGCCGTCCCCGCGACCTGCGCTACCGCCAGGCGTCCGCCGGGGCCCCGGCCCCGTCGCGTCCCCCGTCGCGGCAATGCCGCTGCGGGGCGCTCAACCGGACTCGTTTCAGCGGGACATGATGAAGCGCAGGGCGAGACCCTGGGCCGTCATCCAGTAGGTCACCGTCTGGCCGTCGTCGGCGGGTACCGAGTCGACGCCGGGCAGGGCGACGTCGACCGGCTTGCCCGCGGTGGGGTCGTGCTCACCGCGCTGAACCGCGACGGTGAGGGTGCGCGCGTAGTACTCGTCCATCTTGCCGCCCGTGGCGAGCAGCGCGGCGTACGTCTTCTGGCCCGGAGCCAGGGTGGAGACGGCCCCCGGGTCGCTGTCCTTGATCACGGGGACCAGCCCCTGGGCGTCGGCGCCGAGCTTGACGAAGGGGTGGCCGTAGACGTTGCAGGTCGTCTTTCCGGTGTTGGTGGCGGTGAGGAGGATGTACCTGAGGGGCTTCCCCTTGTCGCCCTCGTTCGAGGCGGAGACGGACAGGTCGGCCTCGGTGCAGACGGCCGGGGCGGGGGCCGCGGGCGTGCCCGTTCCGGCCGGCGGCGTCGGCGACTTGCCCGGGGTCCGGGACGGTGTGGCGGTGGCCGACGAGGTGCTGCCGGGCGTGGTACCGCCGGGCGTGGTGGCGGCGGGTGTGACCGGGGCCCCCGGTACGGGGGATGCCGTCGTGCCCGGGGTGCCGGGCCCGGGTGTGGCGCCCGCCCCGGTCCTCCGGTCGTCGGGGCTGCAGGCCGCGGATGTGAGGAGGGTGGCGACCACCGCTGCCCCGCAGGCGTAGATCTTCCAACTTCGCTGTGTGGTACCCATGTTGTGTTCCCCCGTGTGCTGCACGTGCGTCAGGTCTTCTGCCCGACAGTTCGTCTATGCGCGGCAGGGGCCGGCTTCATCCGCCCGGGTCGGGCCTTGTGACGATTGCCGGACATAGGCCCCCGGACTGTTACGGAACCCGGACATGGCCGCCCGGCCTCCGTTTCGGCTTCGCCTCGCCCTGGGGCCGCCTCCACCGGCCGGCCGGGCTGCCCGGCCCCAGGGCGAGGCGGCCGGGCTGCGCCGATCGGGGCAGTGGTCAGCGCCCCGCTGCCGCGTAGGCGGAGCCGACCGCGTTCGGTGCGCCCCCGGGCTGGAACAGGCCCGTCGCCCCGGGCTCGGTGGCCGGCAGCGCGAACCAGGCGTACCGCTGGACGAAGGGCAGGCCCTGGAGCATGGCGGTCGACGCCTTGACGAAGGCGACCTGCTGGTCGGAGGTCGGGAAGCTGGTGCCCCCGGAGAACTTGATCAGGGCGAACTCGGTCAGCCAGACCGGCAGTCCGTAGCGGTCGTGCACGGCCTCCAGGTACTGCTTGAGCTGCCCGACGGCCTCCGCGGTCCGGAAGTCCGAGCCGTACCAGTGCAGGGCGATGAAGTCGACCCGGAGCCCGCGGCTCCTGGCGCCCTGCATGAACTGGTCCAGCCATCCGCCGGGATCGGCGCCACCGTAGGCGACGGCCGGGCTGCCGAGGGTGAGTCCGGTCGCCGCCAGCTTCGGCCACAGGTCGAGGGCCTGCTGCGGCGTCAGGTTCGACTGGGCCGCGAGGTCCGGTTCGTTGAAGCCGAGCAGGGTGCCGCTGCCCTGCTGGGCGGCCTTGGCCAGGGAGCCGTTGCCGACGGCGGCGGAGCCCCAGATCATCGGGACGAACTCGACGCCGGCCGGCCCCGTGATGCCCTGATGGTCCGGCCCCCAGGTGTAGTACCAGGAGGCTCCCGAGCCCGTCAGGGCGGTGCCGACCCCGTCGAAGGCCCAGGTCGACACGCCCTTCTTCTGGCCGCGGACCGGCTGGGCCACGGGTGCCGGTGCCGCGGCCGGCGTGGTGGAGGCGGTCGGTGCGGGCTTCGTCGAAGGCGCGGCCGTGGGTCGCGCCGATGCGGACGGAGCAGCGCTCTGCGTGGGGGAGGAAGTCGCGGACGGAACGTCGGACGGTTGGGCGGCGGGAGGAGACGGCTCCACCGCGGCCGCTGACGGCGAGTCTCCGGTCGTCGCTGTCGCTGTCGCTGTCGCCGGCGCCGAGAGCACGGGTGCGGAGACCGTGACGGGACGCGGATCACCACCGTTCAGGCTCGCCGCGAGCACGCCCAGCGCCGCCACGGCAGCCACCGTGCCCGCGATCATTCCCATGCGCTTCACCCGGGCCCGGCCCCGTAGGGCGCGCCGGCCCAGGCGCGCAGCCCGCCGTCCGACACCCGTGTCCCGGACCACACGCGGACCCGGGCCCGGGACGTCCGCCGGTCCGTCGCCCGCCGGTCCGTCGCCCACCGGCGCGGACGGCAGCGAGTGTCCGTTCGGTACCGGCACCAGCGCCAGCCCGGCCAGCAGCCCCTCGGCGGGTATCAGGTCCCGCGCGCCCGCCGTGCACTCCTCGCAGTCGCGCACGTGCCTGGCCAGTCGCTTGCGCCAGAGCGGCCCCGGAACCTCGTCCCAGGAGTGGGTGAGGGCCGCCAGCTCCGCACACACCGGCCGGCGTTCGAGTGCCCGTACCACCGAGCGGGAGATGTCCAACTGCTGCTTCATCCGCTGCACCCGCACCGCCGTGTGGGCCGTGGAGAGCCCGACGGCCGCCGCGAGTTCGGCCCGCCCGAGCTGCCCTGCGGCCTCCAGCCACCACAGGGCGAGGAACTCCTGGTCGTCCGGGTCGAGCCAACGGGTCGCGAGCGCCACCTCCCGGCGCTGGCCGGTGAGGCCCAGCCGCAGGATCGACAGGTCCACGAAGTCCGACTGCGGGTCGGGCTGCTCCGGCACCTCCTCCAGGGTGGCGGCCGGGACCGACTCCACCTGGGCGGCGCGGTGCCAGCGCACCTGCCGGACGGTGACCGCGACCAGCCAGCTGCGGAAGGCGGACGGATCGCGGAGCTGGGGAAGTCCGGTGACGACCCGGAGCAGGATCTCCTGCGACAGGTCGTCCACCTCGCCGGGCCGCCCGAGCGACCGTCCGACGATGTTGTAGACCAGCGGCAGGCAGGCGGCCAGCAGGTCCTCCAGCGCCGCGCCGTCCCCCCGCTGCGCCGCCGTCACCCTCGCCGTGGTGAGGCCGCCGTCCTCGAATGTGCTCATGGTGCCTCTCGCTCCTCGTCCGGCGGACCGCCCGACGGACCGGAATGTACATCCCGCAGACGGAGTCCTGGCCTGCGGTACGCGGATAACAGAAAGCTGCGCGAGCGGGGCGGGAGACCCGAAGCCTACGGGGTCCCCGGACGTGCCCGCGCCCCGGCCGTGCTCCGTCCCGGCCGGCTAGCCGAGCGCCTCCCAGAGCGCGACGGTGTGCGGCGCGTCGGGCTCGGTCTCCTCCCACTGCTCGGCGAGGGCGAGCACCCGTTCCAGGGCCTCCCGCAGGAGGGCCTCCGCCGGCCCTACCGGTGGCTGGTTCGGGTAGGAGGCGAAGGGCAGGGGAACGGCCGGCCTGGGCAGCGGCGGGACGCCGGGCGGCATGGGGGCTTCGGTGCCGGGCACCGGCGGCTCGCCGGGCCGGGGTGCGGTGCTCACTGCTGCCCTGTCGTCGGGTGTGGTTCGAACGGGCACATGCTGCCTCTCGCTCCTCGTCGCGGCGGACCGTCGGGACGGGCCACCGGGGACGGCCGGAATGTACGTCCCACAGGTGGAGTCAGCAGCTTCGGTGTGCCGATAACAGAAACCGGCGGACGAGATTTCGGCCCGCCCGGATCCGGCCCTCGGGCGAGCCGGACACCGGGCCGTCCGCCGTCCGCCGTCCGCCGTCCGCCGTCCCCTGCCCCGGGCGACTTCCGGCTTCTGCCGGGTCCGGTCGTGCTCGAACCGGAGGGCGCGGGCAGTGGCGCGCCCTACGGCACGAGCCGGGCGAGCTCGGCGGCCCGGCTGCGGCCGATGTCGGCGGCGAGCTCGCGGGTGGCCGGTTCGCGGCCCGCCGAGCCCTCGGAGCCGGCGAGGTGTACCGACTGCTCCAGGTACTCGCGCAGGTGGCCGCTCACGAGGCGGTCGAAGGCCGGACCGCTCTCCTGCTCGGCGGCGGCGTACTCCGCCGGGGTGGTCATGCCGGGCATGTCGTGGCCCTCGTGGGGCCGGTCCCGGTCGGCTCCGGCCTGTGCGAGCAGCCGGTTCAGGCGGGCGAGTTCGGCGCCGTCGGCGGCGCCGACGGCCGTGGCCAGCTCGCGCAGCTGCGGCGAGGCGGCCCGGTCGGCCACCAGCGCCGCCAGCCGGACGGCCTGTTCGGTCATCGGCGCGGCCAGCTGGAGCCACGCCACGTCCGTCGGATTGAACGCGGACGCGGCCGACGGCATGCGGCTCCCTGCGGAAGCCGGTGCGCCGACGGGCCCCGGCGCGGCCCCGGCGCCGGGCAGGGCGACGGCGGCGAGGGCGCCGCAGACCGCGAGCGAGGCCACTGCCGCGCCGATGAAGGCTCGTCTCATCGTGGGATGCCCTTCCGAGGGGTCGGCGGGCCCGGGCGGGAGGTCGCGCCGCCCGCCCGGGCCCTGGAACCGCGTGGCCGGGACGTCACGGACGCCCGTCGGCCCCGCACTTCACGATCGGGTTGATGCAGTCGCGGACGCGCCGCTCCATCTCGGCGGCCGGCCAGACGTTGAAGAAGTCGCCGTGCATCGTGTAGCCGGGCCCGGAGGACAGCCGCAGGCGCGACGGGTCACCGGTGACCGGGTAGCGCAGCACCTGGCGGAGCTTGGGCACCGGCACCGGGTGGGTGGCCGGGCAGGCGCCGCCCACGGGGTACGCCATGTGGCTCTTGTGGTCGGCCGAGTCGAGGTCCCTGCCGTTCCAGCACTGCGGGAAGTCGAGGTACGACTCCAGCATCGTGCCCGCCGGGCAGTTCACGAAGTTGTGGGACGGGTTGACCTCACCGGCGTGCAGGCAGGACCAGCGCGCGATGGTGTTGTCGTCCGGTCCGGTCGCCTTCGAGTTGCCCGCGACGATGCGCAGGCCCCGGGGCAGCGGCTGGGTGTTGGCGATGACGTCGTCGCGGACGCCCTCGCCGAGGTAGTAGAAGGTGGTGCCGGTCGGTTCGACCGGGACGTTGTCCGCGTACAGGGTGGGGACCCAGTAGGAGGAGATGTCGGTCACCGGGTTGCAGGTGCCGCCCGATGTCTCCAGTCGTCCCAGGTCGGAGAAGGCGTCGGTGGCGCTGTTGCCGAAGAAGCTGTGCATGTGCGAGCCGCCGGGCAGCCCGGGCAGCACGATCGGGTCGTCCGGCAGGCGGTGGCTGTACGGGCAGTCCGCGAGGAACTCCGCGACCCGGACGGCCCCGGGCGGGACGGCTCCGGTGCCGAGCGTGCCGAAGACCTGGAACTCCCAGAGCGAGACGCCCCAGGCCGTGGCCCGCGCGGTGGCGAGCACCCGCACGTACCGGCCGGTGGCCGAGAGGTCGAGGGTCTGCCGCCCGGCCGCGCCGGTGGCGCTGCGGACGGTGACCCAACTGGTGCCGTTCGCGGAGACCTGGAGCTGGTAGGCGCTGGCGTAGGCGGCCTCCCAGTCCAGGACGACCCGGTTGACCGAGGCGTTGGCACCGAGGTCGACCTGGATCCACTGGTTGTCGGCGGCGGCGCTGGACCAGCGGGTGCCGCCGTTGCCGTCGACGGCGAGCGCGGCGGGGTAGGCCGCGTTCTCCAGCGAGGAGGCGGTGACCGGGCGGCCCTGCGAGAGCGGGGTGTCCACGGCCTGCGCCTGGCCGGTGGTGCCGGTGAGCAGGGCGCCGGCGGTGACGAGGGCCGCGACCAGGCCGGTCAGCCGTCGGCGGAGCGCGCCGGTGCGGGCGTGCGGGTGTGCGTGCGGACGCGGGCCCGGAGGACGGGCGGGCGACCGCAGGGTGAAGGACCTCATGGCTTCCAATCGGGTGGGGGAAGGAGCCGGAAGGTGCGGTGAGGGTGTGTGAGGGTGTGTGCGAGCGCTCGGTGACGCGGGGTGAGAGCGCTCTCCGAAGCTAGGATCCAGCGCAGTGGCTGTCAAGGTTCTGCACTGGTCCTCCGCCTACTTACCGGCTCGGCGCGGCATTTTCCGCAGTACGGAGGAGAGCGCTCCCCGTCGAACGCCCGGAAAACGCCCTGCCCCCGGTCCCTGCCCCCGCGCCCCGCCCCTGCCCCCGCGCCCCGCCCGGTCCCCGGACGCGAGGTCGCGGCACCGGGACCAGGGACCGGTGC
>NZ_JBHUWW010000238.1:0-6181 GCF_042669755.1 Kitasatospora sp. NPDC057223
ATCTCGCTCCCGGGCAGGGTCTCGGCGACCACCGACGCGGCCGGGGCGCTGGCCGGCGCCGAGTTCGCGTTCCTGGCGGTGCCCTCGCAGACGCTGCGGGAGAACCTGGCCGCCTGGGCGCCGCTGGTGGAGCCCGGCACCGTGCTGGTCAGCCTGATGAAGGGCATCGAGCTCGGCACCGTGAAGCGGATGAGCGAGGTCATCACCGAGGTGACCGGGGTCGGTCCCGAGCGGGTGGCGGTCGTCAGCGGCCCCAACCTGGCCCGCGAGATCGCCAACCGGCAGCCCGCCGCGAGCGTGGTGGCCTGCACGGACGAGGTGGTCGCCAAGCGGCTCCAGACGGCTTGCCACACGCCGTACTTCCGCCCGTACACCAACACCGACGTGGTCGGCTGCGAGCTGGGCGGAGCGGTCAAGAACGTGATCGGCCTGGCGGTCGGCATGGCCGACGGCATGGGGCTGGGCGACAACACCAAGGCGACGCTGATCACCCGCGGGCTGGCCGAGATCACCCGGCTCGGGGTCGCGCTCGGCGCCGACCCGTACACCTTCGCCGGGCTCGCCGGGATGGGCGACCTGGTCGCCACCTGCTCCTCGCCGCTGTCGCGCAACCACACCTTCGGTACCAACCTCGGGCGCGGCATGTCGGTGGCCGAGACCATCGCCGCCACCAGCCAGACGGCCGAGGGCGTGAAGTCCTGCGAGTCGGTGCTGGACCTCGCCCGGCGCAGCGGCGTCGAGATGCCGCTGGTCGAGGCCGTGGTGGACGTGGTGCACAACGGGCGCCCGACCCAGGAGGTGCTGGCGGCGCTGATGGCCCGTTCGGCGAAGCCGGAACGCCGGTAACGGCGGGCGGCGGCCGGGGCGGGGCGCGGGAGGTGAACCGGCGGCGGGGGTGACCCCGAGCGCAGGTTACGCGGGCGCAAAGAGTCGCACGGTAGTCTCATGGCCGATATGAGCATCGAACAGACCCCCCTGAACCAGTCCGCTGCCGCCGCCAAGCCGCGGGTGGCGATCGTCTTCGGCGGGCGAAGCTCGGAGCACGCCATCTCGGTCTCCACCGCGGGCAGTGTGCTCAGGGCCATCGACCGCGACAAGTACGAGGTGCTGCCGATCGGCATCACCCACGAGGGCCGCTGGGCCCTGGTCAGCGACGACCCCGCCCGGATGGCGATCACCGACGGCCGGCTGCCGGACGTCGCCGAGGTCGCCGAGTCCGTCGAGGGCCAGGTCGTGCTGCCGTCCAGCCCGGACAGCCGCGAGGTGCTCTGGAGCGAGCCCGGCGCCGCTCCCAAGGCCCTCGGCGAGGTGGACGTCGTCCTGCCGCTGCTGCACGGCCCGTGGGGCGAGGACGGCACCCTGCAGGGTCTGCTGGAGCTCTCCGGTGTCCCGTACGTCGGCAACGGCGTGCTGGCCAGCGCGGTCGGCATGGACAAGGAGTTCACCAAGCGGATCCTGGAGTCGCACGGCATCGGCGTCGGCACCTACACGGTGGTCCGCCCGCGTGAGTGGGAGTCCGAGGAGGGCCGCGCCGCCGCCCGTGAGCGGATCGCCGCGCTCGGCCTGCCGCTGTTCGTCAAGCCCTGCCGGGCCGGCTCCAGCATGGGCATCACCAAGGTCAAGGACCTCGGGGACCTCGACGGCGCGATCGCCGAGGCCCGCCGGCACGACCCCAAGGTGATCGTCGAGGCCGGTGTCGAGGGCCGCGAGATCGAGTGCGCCGTGCTGGAGTTCGAGGACGGGCCGCGCGCCTCCGTGCCCGCCGAGATCCTGGTCGGCGGCGGCTACGAGTTCTACGACTTCGAGGCCAAGTACATCGACTCCTCCGAGGTGCAGATCCCGGCCCGGCTGACGGCCGCGGAGAGCGCCGAGATCCGCCGCCAGGCGGTCGCCGCGTTCGAGGCGCTCGGCTGCGAGGGCCTCGCCCGGGTGGACTTCTTCCTGCTGGCGGACGGCAGCTGGGTGGTCAACGAGATCAACACCATGCCCGGCTTCACCCCCATCTCGGCGTACCCGAAGATGTGGGAGGCCAGCGGCCTGCCGTACTCCGAGCTGATCGACCGGCTGCTGCAGGCGGCGCTGCGCCGCTCCACCGGCCTGCGCTAGCGCCCGGCGGCGGTCACGGCGCGGCGGAGGCCGTCGCCGTGGCCGCGCCGGCCGGCTGCTCGCCCCACACCGGGACGGTGGCCTTCACCACGTCGGAGATCGACGGCACCGGGTCCGCGTAGTTCGGGTAGGCCCCGGCCGGCACGGTCACCTCGACGTAGGCCTCGCGCAGCACGGTGGTGAAGCGGTACCCGCCGTCGCCGTCCGGCTCGTCGAACCACTGGACGTCGTTCACCTCGGGGGCGTCGCGCACCGCTGCCGGCCCGTCCAGCGCGTCCGGGCGCGGCACCCCGCAGCGCACGACCGTCCGCGGCGAGCTGTCCCAGACCGCGACGAACGGCGAGGCCGAGGGCTTGCGGGCGTGGCCGAGCAGGGTCTGCGGCAGGGCCCGGGCGAACGCCTCGCAGTACGGGAGCTCCTTCGCCGTCGGGGCCGGCGCCTCGGGCGCGGGCGGCGCCCCCCAGCTGCCGACCAGCAGGACGACGCAGCCGAGCAGCACGGCCGGTGCGGCCAGCCACCGGACGGGCGCCGGCAGAGCCTTCAGGATGCGCTGGGCGCCGGCGTCTCGGGTCACCTGCCGATCTTAGACCGGCCTACAGGTGCACCACGGGACAGGTCAGGGTCCGGGTGATGCCCTCGACCTGCTGGACCTGCGCGACGACGAGCCGGCCCAGGTCGTCCACGGTGTCCGCCTCGGCGCGCACGATCACGTCGTACGGCCCGGTGACGTCCTCGGCCAGCAGGACGCCCGGGATCACCTTGATCGACGCGGCCACGGAGGTCGCCTTGCCCACCTCGGTCTGGACCAGGATGTACGCATGTACCACGGGGACCTCCAGGGCGGCTGGGTACGGAGACCGCCGCCGTGATCGCCCGGAAGAGTGGGGTGGGGCGGGCTCACCGGCAGCCTGATCACCACGCTACCGCGCAGCGGGCCGGGGAGGGGAGACCCGTGCACCGCCGGAGGGCGTACGCTGCGCGCGGGATGCGGGACACAATGCCTGTCGCAGGGTGTTCCGGACGTGATCAGACCTGAGAGGACGGCGCATGCAGGGGACCGTGGGCGAGCTCGGCGAGTTCGGACTCATCAAGGAGCTGACCGCCAGGCTGCAGCCCACCCCGGCGGTCGAACTCGGCCCGGGTGACGACGCCGCCGTGGTCCGGGCCCCGGACGGCCGGGTGGTGGCCACCACCGACGTGCTGGTCGAGGGCCGGCACTTCCGCCGCGACTGGTCCACCGCGTACGACGTCGGCCGCAAGTCCGCCGCGCAGAACCTCGCCGACATCGCCGCCATGGGCGCGGTGCCCACCGCGATACTCCTCGGCCTGGTCGCCCCCGCCGACCTGCCCACCACCTGGGCCACCGAACTGATGGACGGGCTGCGCGACGAGTGCCAGGTCGCGGGCGCCGCGGTGGTCGGCGGCGACGTGGTCCGCGGT
The DNA here is from genome assembly GCF_042669755.1 of Kitasatospora sp. NPDC057223. NCBI lineage: Bacteria > Bacillati > Actinomycetota > Actinomycetes > Kitasatosporales > Streptomycetaceae > Kitasatospora > Kitasatospora sp. NPDC057223. Next base: position 3,547 of record NZ_JBHUWW010000238.1, read on the forward strand.
GACACCATCACGCTGGCGATCACCGCCCTCGGCGACCTGCAGGGCCGCAAGCCGGTGGTCCGCTCCGGCGCGCAGCCCGGGGACGTGGTCGCGGTGACCGGCTGGCTCGGCTGGTCGGCCGCCGGGCTCACCGTCCTCCAGCGGGGCTTCCGCTCGCCGCGCGCCTTCGTCGAGGCGCACCGCCGCCCGGAGCCCCCGTACCACGCCGGACCGGCCGCCGCCGAGCTGGGCGCCACCGCGATGATCGACGTGAGCGACGGCCTGGTCGCCGACCTCGGCCACGTGGCGAAGGCCAGCGGCGTCGACATCGACCTGAAGGCGGCCGACTTCGACATCCCGGCCCAGATGGCGGACATCGGGCAGGCCGTCGGCGTGGACCCGCTGGTCTGGGTGCTCTCCGGCGGTGAGGACCACGCGATCGTGGCGACCTTCCCCGCCACCGCCCAACTTCCCGCCCGCTGGCGGGTGGTCGGCGAGGTGGTGCGCGCCGCCCGCGGGTCGGGGCCGTCGGCGGCCGGCCGGGTGACGGTGGACGGCGCGCCCTGGGACCGGGTCGGCGGCTGGGACCACTTCGCGGAGTAGGCCGCGGGCGGGGAGCGGGCCGCCCGGCGGGGCGACCGCGTAGGCTTGCCGTCAACAGCTGCACGGCCTGACGGACGATCGGCATCCATCTACTCGGGGGCGCAGGCCCACGGAGCGGGAGAGCACAGCCCCATGCGTATCGGCGTCCTGACCAGCGGCGGCGACTGCCCCGGCCTCAACGCGGTGATCCGCTCCGTCGTGCACCGCGGCACCGACGTCCACGGCGACGAGATCATCGGCATCGAGGACGGCTTCCTCGGCCTGATCGAGGGCCGGAGCCGGCCCGTCTCGCACGACGACGTGACCGGTCTGCTCACCCTCGGCGGCACCATCCTCGGCTCGGCCCGGGTCCAGCGCGAGCGGATCGCCTGGGCCGTCGAGAACGCCCGCACGCTGGCCCGCAACATCGGCATCGACGCGCTGATCGCGATCGGCGGCGAGGGCACCCTGACCGCCGCCAGGAAGTTCAGCGAGGCCGGCCTGCCGGTGGTCGGCGTTCCCAAGACGATCGACAACGACATCGACGCCACCGACCTCACCTTCGGCTTCGACACCGCCGTGCACGTCGCCACCGAGGCGATCGACCGGCTGAAGACCACCGCCGAATCGCACCAGCGCGTCATGGTCGTCGAGCTGATGGGCCGCCACACCGGCTGGATCACCCTCACCGCGGGCATGGCCGGCGGCGCCCACGGCATCCTGATCCCCGAGAAGCCGTTCGACATCGAGGTCGTCGCCCGGATGGTCGAGGACCGCTTCCAGCGCGGCAAGAAGTTCGCCATCATCGCCGTCGCCGAGGGCGCCGCGCCCCTCGACGGCACCATGCGCTTCGACCACGGCGCCGTCGACCAGTACGGCCACCAGACCTTCGGCGGCATCGGCACCCGGCTCGCCCACGAGCTGGAGGACCTGCTCGGCAAGGAGGCCCGGCCGGTCATCCTCGGCCACACCCAGCGCGGCGGCACCCCCACCGCGTTCGACCGGGTGCTCGCCACCCGCTTCGGCTGGCACGCCGTCGAGGCCGTCCACAAGGGCGCCTTCGGCCACTTCACCGCGCTGCGCGGCTCCAGCATCGAGCTGGTGCCGATCGCCGAGGCCGTCACCCGTCTCAAGACCGTGCCGACCGACCGCTGGGCGGAGTCCGAAGCCGTCCTCTGACGACCCGGCCGGACGGCTCCGGGCAGGCGGCTCCCGGTAGGTTGGGCCGCATGGTTTCGACAGCTCCCCCCCGCGTGCTCACCGTCGCCGGCTCCGACTCCGGCGGCGGGGCCGGCATCCAGGCCGACCTGAAGGCGATGCTGGCCCTCGGCGTGCACGGCATGAGCGTGATCACCGCCGTCACGGCGCAGAACTCACTCGGCGTCCAGGGCTACTGGGAGCTGCCGGCCGAGGCCGTCCGGGCCCAGTTCCGCAGTGTGGCCGACGACATCGGCGTGCAGGCCGTGAAGACCGGCATGCTGGCCTCCGTCGAACTCGTCGAGACCGTCTCCGAACTGCTCGCCGGCGTCGACGCCCCGGTGGTCGTCGACCCGGTCGGCGTCTCCAAGCACGGGGACGCGCTGCTCGCCGCCGAGGCCGTCGCCACCCTGCGCGAGCGGCTGCTGCCCGTCGCCACCCTCGCCACCCCCAACCTGCACGAGGTGGCGCAGCTCACCGGCATCACCGTCGAGGGGCCGCAGGACATGCCCGGCGCCGCCCGTGCCCTGCTCGACCTCGGCCCGCGCTGGGTGCTGGTCAAGGGCGGCCACCTGGAGGGCGAGGCCGCCGACCTGCTGTACGGCGGCCTGGGGGAGGAGCACTGGTTCCGCGCGCCCCGCTACGACAACCGGCACACCCACGGCACCGGGTGCACGCTGGCCAGCGCCATCGCCGCCGAACTGGCCAAGGGCCAGGACATGCCGGGGGCGGTGGCCGCCGCCAAGGAGTACGTCACCGGCGCCATCGCGGCCGGCTTCGCGCTCGGTGCCGGCATCGGCCCGGTCGACCACGGCTGGCGCCTGCGCTGACGCCTGCGGACGGACGAAAACCGCCGGCCGGGGCCCAGGGCCCCGGC
>NZ_JBHUWW010000239.1:0-6064 GCF_042669755.1 Kitasatospora sp. NPDC057223
CGCACCGACAGCAGCCCCTGCGCCGCCCGGCGGCGCTCCGCCCGCCCCCCGGTGGGCGCGGCCGGGCCGCCGCCGAGGGCCGCCTCCGGGATGGTCCTGAGCTGCAGCGTCTGGTCGGCCAGCCACGGGTACTCGGGAGCGTCGGGGCCGGCCTCCTGCGGGCGGTACGGCTCGTAGACGCCCCAGCCGTCCGGCTCATAGGTGTCGTTCGCGTACGGCTCGCTGCCGTCGGGGCCGGGCCCCGCCTGCTGGCGCCCCTCCGGGCGGACCGCCGTCACCCCGCTCAGCCCCGGCCGATCACCGGCGCGAGACCGGCCGAACGCCCGACCGCCTCCGGGGCGCCGCACTCCGCCAGCCAGTTGGCCAGCATCCGGTGGCCGCCCTCGGTGAGCACCGACTCCGGGTGGAACTGCACGCCCTCCACCAGCAGCTCCCGGTGCCGCAGACCCATGATCACGCCGCTCTCCGTCCGCGAGGTCACCACCAGCTCGTCCGGCACGGTGGCCGGCTCGACCGCCAGCGAGTGGTACCGGGTCGCCGTCAGGGGCGACGGCAGGCCCTCGAACACCCCGCCGTCCTCGTGGAGCACCGCCGAGGTCTTGCCGTGCAGCAGCTCGGGCGCGCGGCCGACCACGGCGCCGTACGCCACCGCGATGGACTGCAGGCCCAGGCAGACCCCGAACACCGGCAGTCCGATCCCCGCGCAGTGGTGCACCATCTCGATGCAGACCCCGGCCTCCTCCGGCGCACCCGGGCCGGGCGAGAGCAGCACGCCGTCGAACCCGTCGGCGCCGTCGCGGCGCACCGCGTGCTCGACCGTCACCTCGTCGTTGCGCACCACCTCGCAGGTGGCGCCCAACTGGTAGAGGTACTGGACCAGGTTGAAGACGAAGCTGTCGTAGTTGTCCACGACAAGGATGCGGGGCGAGGTGGTCATGCGCGCGCTACTCCGGTGAGGTGCGGGGGCTGGGGGGTGGAGGGCCGGGCCGCCGGTCAGCCGGCGCCGGTGCCCTCGCCGTCCACGGTGACGTCGCCGAACGGCAGCAGCGGCTCCGCCCAGGGGAAGACGTACTGGAACAGGAGGTAGACCAGCCCCAGCACGAGGGCCAGCGCGAGCACGGCCCGAACCAGGGTGTTCCCCGGCAGATGGCGCCAGATCCAGCCGTACATGGTGCTCCCTCGACGTAAAGGTTGGGCTCAAGACTAGACCTCCGCCGGGCCCGCCCGGCCGCTGTCTCCCGCTTCGCCCCCGTACCACGCGGCCCGCCCCCGCCCGCGGTGCCCGCCGCGCCGCTACTGGCCGGTCGCCGAGCGCAGGTCCACGGTGCCCGAGTACCCGGGCACGGAGAGGTCCCCGCCGTCCTGGACCTTCCAGCCCAGGCCGTACGCCTGCACGTACTGGAGGTAGTTGCGGATCGTCGGATCGGCCTCCAGCGCCGAGCGCAGCGCGTCCGTCCGGCCCACGGCCTTGATCACGTAGGGCGGGGAGTACACCCGGCCCTGGAGCAGCAGCGTGTTGCCCACGCAGCGCACCGCACTCGTCGAGATCAGCCGCTGGTCCATCACCTGGATCCCCTCGGCGCCGCCCCGCCACAGCGCGTTGACCACGGCCTGGATGTCCTGCTGGTGGATCACCAGGTCGTTCACACCGGGCTCGGGGACACCGGGGATCCGGGCGGTGGCGTTCGGCGGTGCGTCGTTGAGCGTGACGGTCAGCCCCGGGCCCGCGAGCGGCTCCAGCGCGGAGCCCTGCTGCAGCGCGCCGAGGAGCGCGGCGTCCGCCGGGCTCTGCCCCTGCTGCTCGGTCAGCTCCTGCGCGCGGTCCTGGAGGTCGGCGAGCTGCGCCTGGGCCTGCTGGTTCTGCGCACTGCGCTGGCGTATGACGTCGCTGAGCCGGAGCAGCGAGTTGTCCGTCCGCAGATCCGTCCCGCGGGCCGCGTGCGCGCTCACGTAGAAGAGCAGACCGGCCAGCACGAAGACGGCGCAGGTCAGGGCACGCCCGACAATTCGGGTACCGGCGGCACGGGTGGGGGCCGTTTCGGAGTGAATCGACAAATTCGGCACCGTACCCTTATCTCCTTCGGACCCGCCGAACCACTACGCTAACGGACGCCGGTGGCATGTGCGGAGCGCCCTGGCAGGTATGCGCCCCGGGTCCGCCCGGAGCACTCCTGCCGTCGGACCCCCGCACCACCCGGTCCCGCCCCACAGCCGACCCGCCCCGCTGCACCCTGCGCGGTCTCACAGCGCATCGACAGGAGAGCTCCTCGTGCCGAAGTCTCGACTCCGCAAGAAGTCCGACTACACCCCGCCGCCGTCGTCCACCTCGACCGCGGTGAAGATCAGCTCCGGCCGCAGCTGGGTCGCCCCGCTGATGCTGGCCCTGTTCCTCGTCGGCCTGGTGTGGATCGTCACCTATTACGTGACGAGTGGCAGCTACCCGGTGGAGGGCTGGCGCAACTGGAACATCCTGGTGGGCTTCGGCTTCATCGCGGCGGGGTTCGGCGTCTCCACCCAGTGGAAGTAGGCCCCGGGCCCCACTGAGCCCGGCCGGCCAGGCGTTCGCGGCCTCCCGTGCCGCCGCGCGACCGTCCCCGTACGTCCGTACGCCTCCGTACGCCCTCGACCGCCCTGCCCGCGCCCGGCGCGGGGCGGCATCGAGGGCTGTCCGGATTCCCCCGGCGGACGGCAAGCGCCGGACGGCGGGGAACGGACGGCGGGGGACGGACGGCGGGGGACGGACGGCGGGCGACGCGGTCACACCGTCTGCTTATCCACATGGTTATCCACAGTGGGGAAAAGTCCCGCCTTCCTGTGGATAACTCGCCCGCAGGATCCCCTCCGCGGAGCTCCTCGAACACTCGCGAAGTGTCGGAGAACACAGCAGGACGCGCGTAGACCCGGCCCGCGCACCCCGTTGTACCGAACGGCTGTGCACAGCGCCGCACCCGCTGTGGACAACGCCTGACCACCGCTCAGGTCACGGCCGGGCACCGCCCGGCCCCGGCGGCTCACCCGTTGAGGCGTGTCACGCGCTGCGCCACTCGCGGGTCGCGCACCGGGCCGGCCGCCGGGTCAGGCGTTGAGGCGCATCGTCTGCAGGACGACGGTGACCAGCACCAGGCCGAGCATCACCACCACCGTCCCCGCCTGGACGAGCCCCCGCCGCTCACGCGGGGCGTACATCATCCCGTAGGCCGTGAGTGCCCCGGCCACCAGACCGCCGAGGTGTGCCCGCCAGTCGATCCCCGGCACCGAGAAGGTGATCACCAGGTTGAACACCAGCAGGGCGATGACCGGCCCGAGGGGCTGCCGGTTCCGGCGGAACAGCACCGCCGTGGCACCGAAGATCCCGAAGATCGCGCCGGACGCCCCCAGTGAGCGCATGAAGTCCCCGGCGACCAGGTAGGCGAGCGCACTGCCCGCGAGCCCGGACACCAGGTACAGCGCCAGGTAGCGGATCCGCCCGAGCGCCTGCTCCAGCATCGGCCCCATCCACCACAGCGCCAGCATGTTGGTGGCGATGTGCCAGAGCTGGACGTGCAGGAAGGTCGCCGTCAGCAGGCGGTACCACTGGCCCGGCCCCTCAGCGACCCCGTAGGAGTGCCCGTTGAGCTGCGGACCCACGCTGAAGAGTTCCAGATCGCGCGCCAGCCAGTCCGGGTAGACGTACGCGGCGAGCACGAAGACCACCAGGTTGATCCCGATCAGGATCTTGGTGACCAGCGCGCCGTCCCGTACCGGCTGCCCGCCGAAGCGGGTGGTGGCCCGGCGCACGCCCTGGTTCCCGTCCGCCACGCAGTCCGGGCAGTGGAACCCGACCGAGGCGCTGACCATGCACTGCGGGCAGATCGCCCGCCCGCAACGGGAGCAGCCGATGCCGGTCTCGCGGTCGGGGTGCCGGTAGCAGCGGGGCAGGGCGGGCCCGCCGCCGGGCTCGTGCGGCTCGCCGCCGGGGCCGTGGGGCCCGTCGGCCGGCTGCTTGGGCTCGTCCGGGAGCATCCGGGGTTTCCCTTCTCATGGCCGATCCCGGTGCCGCCTCCGCCGAACGGGGCACCACCGGGATCGCCAGGCTACTGCGGGGCCGCGTCAGCGGCGGGTGATCTCCACGGACTCGATCACGACGTCCTCGACCGGGCGGTCCTGCCCCTTGGTCTCGGTGGTCGCGATCCCGTCGACGACCTTGCGGCTCGCCTCGTCCGCGACCTCGCCAAAGATGGTGTGCTTGCGGGTCAGCCAGGTGGTCGGCGCGACGGTCACGAAGAACTGCGAGCCGTTGGTGCCCGGGCCGGAGTTGGCCATCGCCAGCAGGTACGGCTTGGTGAAGGCGAGGTCCGGGTGGAACTCGTCGGCGAAGCGGTAGCCCGGGCCGCCGGTGCCGCGGCCCAGCGGGTCCCCGCCCTGGATCATGAAGTTCTCGATCACGCGGTGGAAGACCGTGCCGTCGTAGAGCGGGCTCTTGGACACCTCGCCGGTGGCCGGGTGCGTCCACTCCTTGCTGCCGTCGGCCAGCCCCACGAAGTTCGCCACCGTCTTCGGGGCGTGGTTCGGGAAGAGCTTGATCACGATGTCGCCGCGGTTGGTCTTGAGGGTGGCGAACAGTTCCTCGGCCACGAGCTGCCTTCCTGTCTACACATCACTGACACCGGAAATCATCCCACGACCCGCCCGGCGGAAGGCCTGCCCGTCCCCGGACCGGTGACCGGGCCCGTTGCGCCGACGGCCCAACCCGGCATGCCGCGGGACAAAACCGGATGCATGATCAGCTATCAGGTGGATATGTGCACAACAGGACGCCACCGAGGAGGAGAGAACCCGTGACCCGTTTGGACTCAGCTCGTGAGACGGCCGGCAAGACCAAGGAGACGCTCACCCCCTACGCCGCCACCGCCAGGGACACCGCCCTGCACTACGCGGACGAGGCCAAGCAGCGCGTCGGGCCCGCCTTCGAGGCGATCGGCCCCAAGCTCGGCACCGCCGCCGAACGAGCACGCGCCGGCGCCGCCCACACCGCGCACAACGCCCAGCTCCAGTACGACCGGCTCGTCGCGCCCCAGCTGCACCAGGCGTTCTCGAACCTCCCGCCCGAGGCCCAGCAGAGCACCCTGAAGGCCATCCACCGGGCCCAGGAGGCCGCGCTCGCGGCCAAGCACTCGGCGGCCAGGGTCGCCGGGCAGACCAAGGCCACCATCGCGCCGAAGGTCGCCCAGGCCGTCGGGGAGGCCCGCGCCGTGGTCGTCCCCGTCGCCCAGGAGGCCCAGCTCCGCAGCGCGGCCGCGATCACCGCCCTGCAGGGGCACGTCACCTCCGCCGAGATCGGCGAACTGGCCGCCAAGAACATCAAGAAGGAGCAGCGCAACGGCTGGGCCACCGGCCTCGCCGTGGCCGGCACCCTCGCGGTCGGCAGCGGCGTCATCGCCTGGCAGTGGTGGCGGCGCCAGGGCAATCCGGAATGGCTGGTCGAGCCGCCGGCCGTGCAGAGCCCGCCGAACACCACGCGCAGCGGTTCCCACGCCGTCGGCACCGACGGCGGGACATCGGCGGCGGCGACGAACGGAAGCGCGGCGGGCGGAGCGGCCCCGGGCCAGCTCAACGGCTCCGGCCCGGCCGGGAACCCCGGCCCGTCGGCCGGCGACCCGATCACGCCGACCCCGGGCCCCACGCCTACGCCCGACCCGACACCCGATCCCGCCCCCGGCGGACCCACCCCTGACGGTCCCACCCCGGGCGACGACCACCCCAAGCCGCACGACCCGCGCAAGCCGCACTGAGCCCGCCCGTACCGGCAGCTCCCCGCCCCGGGGCCCCGGACAACGACATCGGCCGCTGACCCGATCACGGGTCAGCGGCCGATTCGACGATCGAACACTGTGGAGCTTAGGAGACTCGAACTCCTGACATCTGCCTTGCAAAGGCAGCGCTCTACCAACTGAGCTAAAGCCCCGAAACAGCACCGTGGCGCTGTCAGGCACTAGCGTACCGGGTCCCGGCGGGAATCCCACGCGGGTATCCCCCGCGGTGTCCGCGGTGCTCTGCACAGGCCCGGCCGGCCGCAGCCCACGGC
>NZ_JBHUWW010000240.1:0-5950 GCF_042669755.1 Kitasatospora sp. NPDC057223
GGTCAACTCCCGTCGGGCGCGCCCGTGATCGGACTACGCCGCGACCAGCACCCCGGCCGGCTCCAGCGCGAGCCGCAGCACCTCGCGGACGTCCGCCACCGGGTGGACGGTCAGCCGCTCCAGCACCTCGGCCGGGACGTCGTCCAGGTCGGGCTCGTTGCGCTTGGGGATGATCACCGTGGTGACGCCGGCCCGGTCGGCGGCGAGCAGCTTCTGCTTCACCCCGCCGATCGGCAGCACCCGGCCGGTGAGCGAGACCTCGCCGGTCATCGCCACGTCGGTGCGGACCTTGCGCCCGGAGAGCAGCGAGGCCAGCGCGGTGGTCATCGTGATGCCCGCACTCGGCCCGTCCTTGGGGACGGCCCCCGCGGGGACGTGCAGGTGCACGCCGCGGTCCCGCAGGGAGGTGACGGGCAGTTCGAGTTCGGCGCCGCGCGAGCGCAGGTAGGAGAGCGCGATGTGCGCGGACTCCTTCATCACGTCGCCGAGCTGTCCGGTGAGGGTGAGCCCGGTGCCGCCGGTCTCGGCGTCGGCGAGCGAGGCCTCGATGTAGAGGACGTCGCCGCCCGCGCCGGTCACCGCGAGCCCGGTCGCCACGCCGGGGACGGCAGTGCGCCGCTCGGCCGGCTCCTGGGCCGCCTCGGGGGTGTGGTGCGGGCGCCCGATCAGGGCCCGCAGGTCGGCCGGGCCGATCGCGGCGGGCAGCTCGCGCTCGCCGAGTTCGCTCTGCGCGGCCACCTTGCGCAGCACCCGGGCGATCGAGCGCTCCAGGTTCCGGACGCCGGCCTCCCTGGTGTACTCGCCGGCGAGCAGCCGCAGGGCCGCCTCGTCGACGGTGGCCTCGCCACCCGCCAGGCCGGCCTTCTCCAACTGGCGCGGGAGCAGGTGGTCGCGGGCGATGACGACCTTCTCGTCCTCGGTGTAGCCGTCGAGGCGGACGAGCTCCATCCGGTCGAGCAGTGCCTCGGGGATGGCCTCCACCACGTTGGCGGTGGCGAGGAAGACGACGTCGGAGAGGTCCAGCTCGACCTCCAGGTAGTGGTCGCGGAAGGTGTGGTTCTGCGCCGGGTCGAGCACTTCGAGCAGCGCGGCGGCCGGGTCGCCCCGGTAGTCGGAGCCGACCTTGTCGATCTCGTCGAGCAGCACGACGGGGTTCATCGAGCCGGCCTCCTTGATCGCCCGGACGATGCGGCCGGGCAGCGCGCCGACGTAGGTGCGCCGGTGCCCGCGGATCTCCGCCTCGTCCCGGACGCCGCCGAGCGCGACCCGGACGAAGGAGCGGCCCATCGCGCGGGCCACCGACTCGCCGAGCGAGGTCTTGCCGACCCCGGGCGGGCCGGTGAGCGCCAGCACCGCTCCCCCGCGCCGGCCGCCGATCTGGCCGAGGCCCTGGTCGGCGCGGCGCTTGCGGACGGCGAGGTACTCGACGATGCGGTCCTTCACGTCGGCGAGGCCGGCGTGGTCGGCGTCCAGCACGGCGCGGGCGCCGGCGATGTCGTAGGCGTCCTCGGAGCGCTCGTTCCAGGGCAGCTCCAGGACGGTGTCGAGCCAGGTGCGGATCCAGGAGCCCTCGGGCGACTGGTCGGACGAGCGCTCCAGCTTGTCGACCTCCTTGAGCGCCGCCTCGCGGACCTTGGCGGGCAGGTCGGCGGCCTCGACCCGGGCGCGGTAGTCACCCTCCTCGTCGGCCGGGTCACCGTTGAGCTCGGCCAGCTCCTTGCGGACGGCCTCCAGCTGGCGGCGGAGCAGGAACTCCTTCTGCTGCTTGGCGACGCCCTCCTCGACGTCCTTGCGGATGGTGTCGTTGACCTCCTCCTCCGCGAGGTGCTCGCGGAGGAGGGTGAGCGCGTATGCGAGGCGGGCGACCTGGTCGGCCTCCAGCAGCACCTTGAGCTTCTGCTCGGCGGTGGCGAAGGGCGCGTAGCCGATGTTGTCGGCGAGCTCGCCGACGCCTTCGATCTGGGCCACCCGGTCGACGATCTGCCAGGCACCGCGCTTGCGCAGCCACTGCGTGGAGACGGCCTTGTACTCCTTGGCCAGCTCGGCGGCCCGGCCGGTCAGCGGCGTCGGGACGGCGGACTCGCGGAACGGCGTCGTCTCCACCCAGAGCGCGGCGCCGGGGCCGGTGGTGCCGGCGCCGATCCGGACCCGGCGCACGGCCCGGACGAGCGCGGCCGGATCCCCGTCGGCCAGCCGGCCGACCTGTTCGACGGTGGCGAGCGTGCCGACCGCCGCGTACGAGCCGTCCACCCTGGGGACGAGCAGGACCTCGGGCTTGCCGGGGCCGGCGGCTGCGGCCCGGGCGGCCTCGACGGCAGCGCGCACCTCGGTGTCGGAGAGGTCCAGCGGCACGACCATGCCGGGCAGTACGACCTCGTCGTCCAGCGGCAGGACGGGCAGGGTGAGCGGTGTGGACGTCGATGCCATGATCTCTCCCCAGTCAGTGAAGTTGAGCTGACCTGACTAAGGTTTGGCGGGCGCCGGTTGTTCCCCGGCCCTTGTTCGCCGGGAGCGAAAGCCGGAAACCCCCAGGCCGGGACGACGGGGGCGGGACGACTGGGGCAGGACGACCGGACGACCGGACGAGCGCGGCCGGCCGGCTAGCGGGCCTGGGCCCGGCCGAACGGCGTCCGCCGGCCCGGGGCCCCGGCGGCCCGCGACCGCCGGGGCTCCGGGCCGGGCCCGCGGGGGCGGCGGCCCAGCCACCAGCCGCAGCCGGCGCCGACCAGCAGGGCGGCCGGGTGGCCGACCCCCGTCACGAGGTCCCGGTCGGTGACGATCTGCTCGGCGATCAGCAGTACGGCGCCGCCGAGGGCCGCCAGCCGTCCGACCGGCCGGAGCAGCAGGGCGAGCGCGCCCAGGCTGGCCAGCACGCCGTAGCTGACGCCGATGTCCAGGCTGTCCATCGCCGCCGGGTCCAGCCGCCCGGTCCGGACCGCCGTGATCACCACGGCCTGCGAGAGCAGGGTGGCCAGCACGTGCCCGGCGGCGAACACCCCGGCGGCCCGGGCCGGCCCCGCCCGGCGCTCCAACGGGGCCACCGTGAGGGCGAAGGCCCACAGGTAGGGCATCCAGACCGGGCCCGCCACCCAGAAGCCGCTGAGCAGCAGCGCCCGCAGGGGGTGGTGCAGCAGGTTGTGCCCGTCGGTGCTGGAGAGCTCCTGCAGGCGGTGCACGAGCGCGGGATCGGCCAGCCGGGAGAAGGCGGTGGTGGCCGCGAGCGCCGCGAGGTAGCCGAGCGCGAAGGGGTTGCGCCGGGGCGTGGGGAGCCGGCGCAGCACCCAGGCGGCCGGCGCGGTGCGCAGGCCGAGCCGCAGTGCGCCGTACGGCGGTCCGAGGGGTGCGCGGTCCTGCCGTATGCCGGCCATACCGCCTCCGTCCGTGCTTGTCGTGCTCACGTTACGTCGAGGATCTGCGCACCGTCTGCGGACAAGTCGTGAAGATCGGATGCACAGCTGCCGCAGAGCACCCCGATCTGGTCCGGACCAACCCTCTGTTCACGCACGAACAGCAGCATTCCCGGAAGTCTGCCCCCCGAGTCGGGTGCATACGTACCGTAACGGAGGAGATTTCGGCCGGGTAAGGTAGCGGCCCGTGCCAACTCCGGGCCGGGCGAGAGCCCTGTCCGGGAGTCGGCCCGCGGGCCGGAAATGCCTGGTCCATCTGCCGGGAAGCACCCGCTGTCCGTACGCTGCGAAGGGTGCGCGAGAGGCGAGCAGTCCACACCTGCGACCTTTTCCGCACCGACACAAGGCAGGGACGGCGGACCCGGCACAGTCCACGACGGAACAAGACTACGAGCGGAGCCCGCCGTCCCAGCGACGGCCGGCCCGCAGCCCTGGGGGCGGTGGCGTGACCGTGACAGAAATTCAGCAGGACACCGGCAACACCAGCAGCGCGGTGAGCAGCCAGCGCAGAGTCCTGGTGGTGGAGGACGAGCCCACGATCGCCGAGTCGATCGCGGCCCGGCTGGGCGCGGAGGGCTTCAAGGTCGCCGTGGCCCACGACGGCCCCGGCGCCGTCGACGGCTTCCACACCTGGCAGCCCGACCTCGTCGTCCTCGACATCATGCTGCCCGGCTTCGACGGCCTGGAGGTGTGCCGCCGGATCCAGGCACAGCGCCCGGTGCCGGTACTGATGCTGACCGCCCGCGACGACGAGACGGACCTCCTGGTCGGCCTCGGGGTCGGCGCGGACGACTACATGACCAAGCCGTTCTCCATGCGCGAGCTGGCGGCCCGGGTCAACGTGCTGCTGCGCCGCGTCGAGCGCGCCCAGCAGGCCGCCCGGACGCCCACGCTCGGCTCGCTGCGGTTCGGCGAGCTGGAGATCGACCACGTCCAGCGGCGGGTCCGGCTGGCCTCGGGTGACGTCCACCTGACGCCGACCGAGTTCGACCTGCTGGCCTGCCTGGCGGCCCAGCCGCGCGCGGTGCTCACGCGCGAACAGCTGCTCGCCGAGGTCTGGGACTGGACGGACGCCTCCGGCACCCGCACCGTCGACAGCCATGTGAAGGCGCTGCGCCGCAAGATCGGCGCAAGCTGGATCCGCACCGTCCACGGCGTCGGGTACGCGCTGGAGGCACCGGCCGCCTGACGGCCGGGGCGAAAGCGGCACGGGCCTCCGGGGGGCCCACTGCCGTCCACGCCACAGCCGCGGGCACGCCGGTGCGGCGCCGCACCGAAGCTTCACCGACGGGGACATCGTGGGGGATCAGTCAGGGGACGCATGACCTTTCCACAGCAACGCAACGGGGACACCGACCCCACCCGGCCGCCCACTCTGGCGGCCCGAGCGGCCAGCCGCGTCTGGGCGGACATCCGCCCGCTCGACCCGGTCCGCTCCATCAAGGGCAAGCTCACCCTGCTCGTGATGGTCTCGGTCTTCCTGGCCACCGGCATGGTCGTGGTCGCGATCCGGTCCGAGACGCAGATCCGGGTCATCATGATCTTCTCGATGATCGCCTCCCTGCTCTTCATGCAGTTCCTCGCGCACGGGCTGACCGCCCCGCTGCGCGACATGACGCTCGCCGCCCGCGAGATGACCGCGGGCGACTACAGCCGCCGGGTCGAGGTGTCCTCGCGCGACGAGATCGGCGAGCTGGCGGCGACCTTCAACAAGATGGCCGCCGACCTGGAGGCCTCCGACCGGCACCGGCGCGAGCTGGTCGCCAACGTCTCGCACGAGCTGCGCACGCCGATCGCCGCGCTGCGCGCCGTCCTGGAGAACGTGGTCGACGGGGTCGTCCAGCCGAATCCGGCGACCCTGGGCGCCGCCCTGGAGCAGACCGAGCGGCTCGGCCGCCTGGTCACCCACCTGCTGGACCTCTCCAAACTGGACGACGGCGTCGTCCCGCTGGACGCCCGCCCGTTCGAGGTGCAGCCGTTCCTGGCCGGCGTCCTGCGCGGGGTCACGGTGGACGGTGCCACGGCCGGCGGGGCGTTCTCCCGGCGCGGCGACGTCCGGCTGGCCCTGGAGGTCGAGCCGCCCGCGCTGAGCGGTGTGGCGGACCCGGAGCGGCTGTACCAGGTGGTCGCCAACCTGGTCGACAACGCCTGCAAGCACTCCCCGCCCGGCGGCACCGTGACGGTGCGCGCGCGGCCGTCCGCCGATCCCGGCGGTCTGCTGCTGGAGGTGGAGGACGAGGGGCCCGGCATCCCCTTGCAGGACCGCAGCCGGGTCTTCGAGCGGTTCAGCCGCAGCGGCACGGCCACCGCACAGGGGCCGGGCAGCGACGGCGGTACCGGGCTCGGCCTGGCGATCGCCCGCTGGGCGGTGGACCTGCACGGCGGGGAGATCGCGGTGGCGGAGGCGGCCCGGGGCTGCCGGATCGAGGTCCGGCTGCCCGGCGCGGCGAGGGCCGCGGCGCGGCCGGCGGCGGGCCGGGCCCGCAACTGTCACCCAATCGGGACGTAACGGCCGCGGGCTCCGGCTGTCCGCCATACGGACA
>NZ_JBHUWW010000241.1:0-5939 GCF_042669755.1 Kitasatospora sp. NPDC057223
GGCCGGCGCGCGACACGCGCGCCGGCCACCTCGCCGTGTCACGACCCGGCCGGCACCCGCCCGGATCCCGTGCCCGGGGTCTTCTCGGCCCCTGGGCTGCGACCGGTTGCGTCCGCGGGCCGGTGACGCGCCCCGGGCCCGGAACCGCGGGGCGGCGCACGGCGTCCCATCCCGTACTGCCGTCGTCCGCCCTGGGGGCCCGCCCGTGTGGTTCCTGCTGGGCCTGGTCTTCGCCGTCGTGCCGCTGTCGGCCTGGGGGCTGCTCGCGCGGACCAGGCAGGCCGGCCCGACGGTCGGCGTCGCGCTGGCGGCCTGTGCGGGCCTGCTGGTGGCCGTGCAGCACGGCTGGGTGTCCGCGCCCCGGGCCGACGCGCACCTCCTCCACGTACCGGTGACGGCGCTGCTGATCGCCTTCGGCGTCGGCCTCGAACGGCACCAGGAGGGGCCGGGCGGGAGCGAGTGGGCGCGCCGCCGGAGCGCGGTCACCGGCCTGCTGGCGGCCCAGTTCGCACTGACCCTCTGCGGCGCCCTGCTGTACGTGCTGACCCTGTCGGCCGAGGTGCCCCCCGAGCGGGCCGTGCCCCGGCTGCCGGCCGGCCTCACCGTGGTCTCGGAGTCCAGCAGCTGCGGCTCCGGCAACTGCTACCGCCTGCTGGAGATCGGCAGCACCACCGGGCTGACCGGCGAGGGGATCGTCCGCGCGCTCGGCCGTCCGCACGAGACCTGTCGCGCCAACGGCTGGCTGATCGACCGGCGTGACCTCTGCACCGGGGTCACGGTCGAGGGCGGGCGCGTGAAGCTCTACGTGACGCTCGCCGACCTGGTCGGCTGAACCCGCTGCCCGGCCCCCTGCGCCGCCACCCGCATGCGGACGCCCGGGGCGAATGCGAAGGTATGGTCGAAGAAACTCCCGCCAACGACGAGCCGGGAGCGCCCCTCACCGAACGGAGACACCACGTGGCGCGCAGCGTGTACGTGACCGGGATCGACCGGGGGGACGGCCGGCAGGCCGTCGAACTCGGGGTCATGGAACTGCTCACCCGTCAGGTGGACCGCGTCGGCGTCTTCCGCCCGCTCGTGCACGCGCACGCGCCCGGCGAGGCGGGCAGCGACCACGTCGTCGAACTCCTGCGGGACCGCTACCGGCTCGACCTGCCCACCACCGAGCTGTACGGCCTCACCTACGAGGCGGCCGCCGCACTCCAGGCCGCCCAGGGGCAGGACGAACTGGTCGGCGCCCTGGTGGAGCGGTTCCGGGCGCTGGAGCGCAAGTGCCAGGCCGTCCTGGTGCTGGGCACCGACTTCGCGGACACCAACATCCCCGACGAGCTGGCCTTCAACGCGCGGCTCGCCAACGAGTTCGGCGCCGCCGTGCTCCCGGTGGTCGGCGGGCACGCCGAGGATCCGGCGGCGGTCGTCGCCGAGGTCCGCAACGCCTACCGCGCCTACCGCGACCTGGGCTGCTCCAGCCTGGCGATGATCGCCAACCGGGTCGCCCCCGGCGCCAAGCAGCAGGTGCTGGCCGCGCTCAGCGAGAAGCTGCCCGTCCCGGCGTACGTGATCCCCGAGGAGCCGGCGCTGGCCGCGCCGACCGTGGCGCAGCTGGTCGAGGCGACCGGTGCGGAGGTGCTGCTCGGCGACGCGGCGGGCCTGGCCCGGGACGTGCGCGGGTTCGTGTTCGGCGGCGCGATGCTGCCGACCTTCCTCACCGCGCTGACCGAGGGGGCGCTGGTCGTCACCCCCGGGGACCGCGCCGACCTGCTGATCGGCTCGCTCGCCGCGCACGCCGCCGGCGCCCCGCCGATCGCCGGCGTCCTGCTGACGCTCGGGCAGCAGCCCGGTCCGAACGTGATGGCGCTGGCCACCCGGCTCGCCCCGGGCACGCCCGTCGCGGTCGTCCCCGAGGGCAGCTGGATCACCGCCGCCGCCCTGACCCACCTGGAGGGCAAGCTCAGCGCGGCCAGCCCCCGGAAGGCCGAGATCGCCCTCGGCCTGTTCGAACTGCACGTGGACACCGCCGAGTTGACCAAGCGGATCGAGCTGAGCCGGTCCGAGCGGGTGACGCCGATGATGTTCGAGCACGCGCTGCTGGAGCGGGCCCGCGCGGACCGCAAGCACGTCGTGCTGCCCGAGGGCACCGAGGAGCGGGTGCTGCGCGCCGCCGAGATCCTGCTGCGCCGCAACATCTGCGACCTCACCCTGCTCGGCGATCCCGACGCCGTCCGCCGGCGGGCCGCGGGGCTGGGGATCACGCTGCCGGCCGACAGCGCGACGCAGCCGGACGCGGCCGGGGAGCGCGCCCAGGTACGGATCGTCGACCCGGCGACCAGCCCGCTGCGCCAGCAGTTCGCCGAGCTGTACACCCGGCTGCGCGCCCACAAGGGCATGACGGTGGAGCTGGCCCTGGACGTCGTCACGGACGTCTCGTACTTCGGCACCCTGATGGTCCAGGAGGGCATCGCCGACGGGATGGTCTCGGGCGCCGTCCACTCCACGGCCGCGACCATCCGGCCGGCCTTCGAGGTGATCAAGACCTCGCCGGGCGCGGCGATCGTCTCCTCGGTCTTCTTCATGTGCCTGGCCGACGAGGTGCTGGTCTACGGCGACTGCGCGGTCAACCCCGACCCGGACGCCCAGCAGCTCGCCGACATCGCCGTCCAGGCCGCCGGGACGGCCGCCCAGTTCGGCGTGGCGCCGCGGGTCGCGATGCTCTCGTACTCGACCGGCACCTCGGGCTCCGGCGCCGACGTGGACAAGGTCCGCAAGGCCACCGGGATCGTCCGCGAACTGCGCCCCGACCTGCTGGTCGAGGGCCCGATCCAGTACGACGCGGCGGTGGACGCCAACGTCGCCGCGACCAAGCTGCCGGGCTCCGAGGTGGCCGGCCGGGCGACGGTGCTGATCTTCCCCGACCTGAACACCGGCAACAACACCTACAAGGCCGTCCAGCGGTCGGCCGGCGCGGTCGCGGTCGGCCCGGTCCTGCAGGGCCTGCGCAAGCCGGTCAACGACCTGTCGCGCGGCGCACTCGTCCAGGACATCGTGAACACGGTGGCGATCACCGCCATCCAGGCCCAGACCGGCCAACTCGTGAACAACCCCGAAGGAGCGCAGCAGAGTTGAGCGAAGGCACCCGCGTCCTCGTGCTGAACGCCGGCTCCTCGTCGGTGAAGTACCAGCTGATCGACATGCTCGACGGCTCCCGCCTCGCCTCCGGCCTGGTCGAGCGGATCGGCGAGCCCGGCGGCCAGCTCGTGCACACCCCGCCGGGCGGGGAGCGGCGCGAGTCGCCGCAGGTCTTCCCCGACCACGAGGCCGCCCTGAAGGCGGTCGCCGCGGAGCTCGCCGCCGACGGGCTCGACCTGGCGTCCCCCGAGCTGGCCGCGATCGGCCACCGGGTGGTGCACGGCGGCCTGCGCTTCACCGCGCCGACCGTGGTCACCGACGAGGTGCTGGCCGAGATCCGCCGGCTGATCCCGGTCGCGCCGCTGCACAACCCGGCGAACATCACCGGCATCGAGGTGGCCCGCGCCCTGCGCCCCGACCTGCCGCAGGTCGCCGTGTTCGACACCGCCTTCCACACCGGCATGCCCGAGTACGCGGCCCGCTACGCGATCGACCGGAAGGTGGCGGACGAGCACCGGGTGCGCCGGTACGGCTTCCACGGCACCTCCCACCAGTACGTCTCGCGGGAGACCGCCCGGCTGCTCGGCCGGGACCCGGCCGAGGTGAACGTGATCGTGCTGCACCTGGGCAACGGCGGCTCGGCCTCCGCCGTCCAGGGCGGCGTCTGCGTGGAGACCTCGATGGGGCTGACCCCGCTGGAGGGCCTGGTGATGGGCACCCGCTCCGGCGACATCGACCCGGGCGTGGTCTTCCACCTGCACCGGGTCGGCGGGATGTCGATCGACGAGATCGACGACCTGCTGAACCGCCGCTCCGGCCTGTTCGGCCTGTGCGGGGACAACGACATGCGGGAGATCATGCGCCGGGCCGAGGAGGGCGACCCGGACGCGGAGCTGGCCTTCCGCAGCTACGTGCACCGGCTGCGCAAGTACATCGGCGCCTACTACGCCGTGCTGGGCCGGGTGGACGCGATCGCGTTCACCGCCGGTGTCGGCGAGAACGCGGCGCCGGTGCGGGAGGCGGCGACGGCCGGGCTGGAGGCACTGGGCATCGCCGTCGACCCGGCACTGAACTCGGTCCGCTCCGGCCGGGCCCGGGTGATCTCCCCGGCGTTCCTGCGGACCGGCGGCGCTCCCCGGGTCACGGTCGCCGTGGTGCCCACCGACGAGGAGCTGGAGATCGCCCGGCAGGCCTTCGCCCTGGTGCACACCCCGGCCTGAGGGGCGCGGGGCCCGAGGGTGCCCCGCGTCTCAGGCCTCGGAATGCTTCGTTGGCGATTCCTCCCGATTCGGGCCGAATGCACCTATAACACGAACGGATAGACTGATCCATATGCGCCGAGCGAAAATTGTCTGCACCCTGGGTCCCGCGACGGACTCCTACGAACAGCTGAAGGCCATCGTCGAGGCGGGCATGAACGTCGCCCGACTGAACATGAGCCACGGCTCCCACACGGAGCACGAGGAGCGGTACCACAAGGTCCGCCAGGTCTCGGAGGACACCGGTCGCCCGATCGGTATCCTCGCCGACCTGCAGGGTCCGAAGATCCGTCTGGCCACCTTCGCCAACGGACCGGTGACCGTCGACAACGGCGACGAGTTCACCATCACCACCGAGGACGTCCCCGGTGACCAGCACATCTGCGGCACCACCTACAAGGGCCTGCCCGGCGACGTGAAGCCCGGCGACCCGGTCCTGATCAACGACGGCGTCATCGCCCTGGAGGTCGTCAGCGTCGACGGCCCGCGGGTGAAGACCGTGGTCATCGAGGGCGGCGTGCTCTCGAACAACAAGGGCATCAACCTCCCCGGTGCGGCCGTCAACGTCCCCGCCCTGTCCGAGAAGGACAAGGACGACCTCCGCTTCGCCCTGGAGCTGGGCGTCGACATGGTCGCCCTCTCCTTCGTCCGCAACGCCGCCGACATCGACGACGTGCACAAGGTGATGGACGAGGTCGGCAAGCGCGTCCCCGTCATCGCCAAGATCGAGAAGCCGCAGGCCGTCGAGGCCATGGAGGAGATCGTCCTCGCCTTCGACGCCATCATGGTCGCCCGTGGCGACCTCGCCGTCGAGTACCCGCTGGAGCGGGTGCCGTTGGTGCAGAAGCAGCTGATCACGCTGGCCCGCCGGAACGCCAAGCCGGTCATCGTCGCCACCCAGATGATGGAGTCGATGATCCACGCCTCGCGCCCGACCCGCGCCGAGGCCTCGGACGTCGCCAACGCCATCCTGGACGGTGCCGACGCGGTCATGCTGTCCGCCGAATCGAGCGTCGGCAAGTACCCGGTCGAGACGGTCCGCACCATGAGCCGGATCGCCGAGACGGCCGAGGAGGCACTGCTGGAGCAGGGCCTGCAGCCGCTCAACCCGGGCCGCAAGCCGCGCACCCAGGGCGGCTCGATCGCCCGCGCCGCGTGCGAGCTGGGCGACTTCCTGAACGCCAAGTCGCTGGTCGCGTTCACCAAGTCCGGTGACACCGCCCGCCGCCTGTCGCGCTACCGCTCGCCGATCCCGGTGATCGCGTTCACCCCGGACGCCGCCACCCGCAACCAGCTCACCCTGAGCTGGGGCGTCGAGTCGTACGTGACCGAGCAGGTCGGCTCGACCGACGAGATGGTGAGCCAGGTCGACCGCGAGCTGCAGAGCATCAGCAGCCTCGACGAGGGTGACACCGTGATCGTCACCGCCGGCTCGCCCCCCGGCGTCCCCGGCAACACCAACATGGTCCAGGTCCACCACCTGGGCACGCGCGGCGGCGTCTGACGCCCGCCCGCACCCCGAACGCCCGTGGGGCGGCCCCTCCGACTCGGAGG
>NZ_JBHUWW010000242.1:0-5878 GCF_042669755.1 Kitasatospora sp. NPDC057223
CCCTCGGGAGGTCTCCGCGAGGAGGCCTCCCGCGCCGGGCGGCGGCGGACGGCCGGACACCGGCAGGAGCCGCACCATGCGTACACGCAGCAGTCACATCGTCATCGGCAGACCCCTCCAGGCACTCTCGCTGCTCGCCGCCGGCGCCCTCCTCACCGGGTGCGCCGCCGCCGGGACGGCGGGATCGGACAAGGCGGCGGCCGGCGACACCTCGCCCGTCAAGGTGGGCCTGGTCTACTCGCGCAGCGGGCCGCTCGCCGCCTACGGCAAGCAGTACATGGAGGGCTTCACCGCCGGGCTGGCGTACGCCACCAAGGGCACCGGCAAGGTCGCCGGCCACCCCGTCGAGGTGACCGAGCAGGACGACACCGGCGATCCGGCGAAGGCCGTCGCCGCGGCCAAGGACCTCGCGGGCAAGGGCTACAGGATCCTGGCCGGCAGCACGGACTCCGGCGTGGCCCTCCAGGTCGCGCCGCTGGCCGCCCAGAACCGGCTGCTGTTCATCAGCGGCGCAGCCGCCACGGACGCGCTGACCGCCGTCAACAAGTACACCTTCCGCTCCGGCCGGCAGTCCTACCAGGACATCCTGACGGCGGGCACGATGCTGGTGAACGGCCGGGACAAGAAGGTCACCGTGCTCGCCCAGAACTCCGCGTTCGGACAGGCCAACGTCGCCGCCGTGAAGTCGGTGCTGGAGGTCCAGGGCGCAGTGGTGAGTTCGGTGCTGGCGCCGCCGAGCGCCACCGACCTGACGCCGTTCGCGCAACAGGTGAAGTCCGGCTCGCCGGATCTCGTCTTCGTCGCCTGGGCGGGTGCGACCGCGCCGGCGCTCTGGACGGCACTGGACCAGCAGGGTGTGCTGGACTCCACCAAGGTGGTGACCGGCCTGGCCGGCACCGCCTCGTACCCGATCTTCGGGCCGGCCGCCGCGAAGATCTCCTTCCTCGCGCACTACTTCCCCGGCGCGGCGGGCGACAACCCGGTCGAGAAGGCGATGCTGGACGGCGTGACCAAGGCCGGCGGCACGCCCGACCTGTTCAGCCCGGACGGCTTCACCGCCGCCCAGATGATCGTGCACGCCATCGAGGCCGGCAGCCCGACCGACACCGCCGCCATGGTCAAGGCCCTGGAGGACTGGCGCTTCAACGGCCCCAAGGGCGACGAGCAGATCCGGGCCGAGGACCACGCGCTGCTCCAGCCGATGTTCACCGCCAGGCTGACGGGCGAGGGCGCCGCCGCCAAGCCCGAGTTGATCCACGCCCTGCCGATGTCGGCCGCCGCGCCGCCGCAGAAGTCGATCGCGGGCTGACACCGATGGGAACCCCGAACACCGCACTGCCCGGTGCCGCCGGGAGCGCGCCGCGCGGGGCGGCGCCGGCCGCCGTGCCACCGGTGCTCGCCCTGCGCGGCCTGGGCTGGAGCGTCGGCGGAGCCACCATCGTCGACGGCGTCTCCTTCGACGTCCACGAGGGCGAGTTCCTCGCCTTCATCGGCCCCAACGGCGCCGGCAAGACCTCCCTGTTCAACCTGGTCAGCGGTCTGAACCCGGCCACCCGGGGCAGCGTCGAACTGGACGGCGCGGACATCACCGCCGAGCCCGCGCACGCCCGGGCCCGGCGGGGCCTGGGCCGGACCTTCCAGACGTCGAGCCTCTGGCCCGCGATGAGCGTCGCCGACCACGTCCGGCTCGCCGCGCAGGCCGCCGGCGGCGGCTCGTACCGGATCTGGCGCCGGGCCCGCTCGTTCGCCGGCCGGGTCGCGGACGTACTGGAGCGCACCGGGCTCGGGCACCGCGCCGACGCCCCCGCCCGGGACCTCTCGCACGGTGAGAAGCGCAAGCTGGAGCTGGCCGTCCTGCTCGTCGGCGAGCCGCGGCTGATGCTGCTGGACGAGCCGATGGCCGGGGTGAGCGCCGAGGAGGTGCCCGCGCTGACCGCGCTGATCCGCTCGCTGCACCGGGACGAGGGCCGCACCGTCCTGATGGTCGAGCACCACATGGACGTCCTGCTCGGCCTCGCCGACCGGCTCGCCGTGATGCACCACGGCACCCTGCTGGCCCTGGACACCCCGCCCGCCGTGATGTCCGACCCGACCGTGCAGCAGGCCTACCTCGGGGAGGAACTGTGACCACCGAAGCTGTGACCACCGGAGCCGAACCACTGCTGCGGGTCAGGGACCTGCGGGTCGTCATCGGCGGCCGGCACATCCTGCACGGCGTCGACCTGGACGTCGCCGCCGCCGGTGTCACCGCCCTGCTGGGGCGCAACGGCGCCGGGAAGACCACGACGGTGCGCGGCATCCTCGGCCTCGTCCCGCGCACCGGCAGTGTGCTGCTCGGCGGCACGGAGACGGTACGGCTGGCGACCCACGCGCTGGTACGCCGGGGCATCGGCTACGCCCCCGAGGACCGCGGCGTGTTCGCCGGGCTGAGCGTCGCGGAGAACCTGCGGCTCGCCGAGCGGCCCGGCGCGGGCGAGCCCGCGTACGCGCTCGTGCACGAGCTGTTCCCGGAGCTCGAACAGCGCGCCCGGCAGGCCGCCGGGACGCTCTCCGGCGGCCAGCAGCAGATGGTGGCGATCTCCCGCACCCTGCTGAACGGCAACCGGCTGATCATCGCGGACGAGCCCACCAAGGGCCTGGCGCCCAAGGTCGTCACCGAGGTCGCGCGAGTCCTGGAGCGGGCCGCCGAGGCCGTCCCGGTGCTGCTGGTGGAGCAGAACCTCGCCATGGTCCGGCGCCTGGCCGAGCACTGCGTGGTGCTCGCGGACGGACGCACGGCGCACCACGGCCCCGCCGACGAGCTGCTCACCGACGCCGAGGCGACCCGCCGGCTGCTCGGCGTCGGCCGCGCCGGGGCCGGCACCCTCTCGAACAAGGAACTCTGATGCCGACCGTCGTCCTGCTCACCCTCACCGGGCTGGGCCTGGGAGCGCTGTACTTCCTGGTCGCCTCCGGCCTGTCACTGATCTTCGGCCTGATGGACGTGCTGAACTTCGCCCACGGCGCCCTGCTCTCCGTCGGCGCCTACGGCACCTGGTGGGCCGCCTCCGGGCACCTGCCGGGCGCCGGCTCCGGCGGGTTCGGCTTCGTCCTCGCCGTCGCGTTCGGCACGGCCGTCGGCACCGCCGCCGCCGTCCTGCTCGAACTCGCCGTCATCCGCCCGCTCTACGAGCGCCCGCGCGAGCAGGTGCTCGCCACCGTCGGCGTCGGCCTGGCCGTGCCCGCGCTGCTCTCCGCCATCTGGGGCGCGGACGCCCGGCCGTTCCCCGGGCCGAAGGCGCTGACCGGCACGTTCGGCCTGCTCGGCGCCCAGGTGCCGGTCAACCGCCTGGTGCTGATCGCCGCCGCCCTGGTGGTGCTGGCCGTCCTGAAACTGTTCCTCGGCCGCACCCGGCACGGGCTGGTGGTGCGCGCGGGTGTCGAGGACCGGGCCATGGTCACCGCGCTCGGCATCGACGTCCGCCGGGCGTTCACCCTGGTCTTCGCCATCGGCGGGGCGGCCGCCGCCCTCGGCGGGGCGCTCGGCGGCCTGTACTTCGGGTCCGTCGACCCGGGGCAGGGCACCTCGCTGCTGATCTTCGCCTTCGTGGTCGTCGTGATGGGCGGCCTCGGCTCCGTCACCGGCGCCGCGCTCGCCTCGGTGGCCGTCGGGCTCGTCCAGCAGTTCGCCAACTACTACACCACCGCCGGGCTCGGCGACCTCGCCGTCGTCGTCCTGCTCGCCGCCCTGCTGCTGGTCAGGCCGCGCGGACTCACCGGGAGGCTCGCATGACCACCGCCACTTCGGAGAAGCCCCAGGTGTCCGGCCTGCCACCCGTCTCCGGCGCGGGCAGGCTGCGGGGGCTCGCCCGCTGGTGGCCGGCCGCGCTGCTGCTGGTGCTGCTCACCGCGCCGTACAGCTCGCTGCCGCTGCCCGGGTTGCTGGACGGGCCGCTCGGCAGCCCGGGCAGTCTCCAACTGATCGCCCTGTGCCTGCTGTTCGGCGCGCTGGCGACCGGCTACGACCTGCTGCTCGGCCGCACCGGCCTGCTCTCCTTCGGCCATGCGCTGTACTTCGCGGCCGGCACCTACGCCACCAACACGATCATGCTCGAAGCAGGGCTGCCGTTCGCGGTGTCCGCGCTGCTCGGGGTGCTCTTCGGGGTGGTGCTGGCGGCCCTGCTCGGCTCGGTCAGCCTGCGGATGAGCGGCATCGGCTTCTCGATGGTGACGCTCGCCTTCGCCCAGGCCGGGTCGATCCTGGTCGAACGCGACCCGGGCGGCATCACCGGCGGCGAGGAGGGCCGGGCCGCGCCCGCCGACCGGCTGCCCGCCGCCCTGGTCGGCATCGAGCACACCGCCAACCTGTACTGGATCGCCCTGGCCTACCTGGTGCTGACGCTGGCCGCCGTGCACTGGGCCGTCCGCTCCCCCACCGGCCGGGTCTGGGAGGGGATCCGGGAGAACGAGCGCCGGGTCGAGGTGCTGGGCCTGCGCCCGTACGGCTTCAAGCTGGTGGCCTTCGTACTGGCCGGCACCCTGGCCGCGGTCGGCGGCATCGTCTACCTGCTGCTCACCGGCGGTGCGACCCCGCAGGCCACCACCTCGGACTTCACCCTGTCGCTGCTGGTGATGGTGGTGCTCGGCGGCTCCGGGACGCGCTGGGGCCCGCTGGTCGGCGGCGTCCTCTACACCTGGGCCGATCACCGGCTCGGCGACCTGGCCGGGTCCGACGCGGTGGCCTCGCTGCCCGCCGTGCTGCGCGTGCCGCTCTCGCAACCGCTGTTCCTGCTCGGCACACTGTTCGTCCTGGTGGTCTATCTGCTGCCCGGCGGCGTCGTGCGCCTGCCCGGCCGCCTGCGGGCCGCCCGCGACCGCTCCCGCCCTGCGGCCGCGCACAGCTGACGAAAGGAACACCCACTGCCATGAGCGACACCAGCGACACTCCTGCGCCGTTCGAGGAACTCCACGTCCCCGTCGCCGGCGGCGAGTTGGCCGTACTGCGCTGGCCGGCCGCCGTACCGGACGCACCCGTGGTGCTCGCCCTGCACGGCATCACCGCGAACGCGCTGTCCTGGGCCCGGGTCGCCCACCACCTGGCCGGACGGGCCACGTTGATAGCCCCGGACCTGCGCGGCCGGGCCGCCAGCGCCGCCCTCCCCGGCCCGTACGGCATCCCCGCGCACGCCGAGGACGCCGCCGGCCTCGCCAAGGCCCTGGGCCTGCGTGACGCGGTGCTGACCGGTCACTCGATGGGCGCGTTCGTCGCGGCCCTGACCGCCGTCCGCCACCCCGGACCGTTCGCCGCCGCCGTCCTGGTGGACGGCGGCGCGGGCTTCCCCGCGCCCACCGACCTGGCGCCGGACGAGCTGCTCACGGCCGTCATCGGCCCCGCCATGCGGCGGCTCTCGACGACCTTCCCCGACCGGGCCGCCTACCGCGCCTTCTGGCAGGCCCACCCGGCCTTCGGCGGCGCCTGGTCACCGTGGGTCGACGACTACATCCAGCGCGATCTGACCGGTACCGAACCGGAGTTGCGCTCCTCCTGCCGGATCGACGCCGTCCGGGTGGACGGGGTGGGGCTGTTCGAGCCGGAGGTGCTGCGGGCCGTCCGTGAACTGGAGATCCCCACCGAACTGCTGTGGGCCGAACGGGGGCTGATGGACGAGCCGCAGGGCCTCTACGACGAGCAGCGGCTGACCGCCGCCGGCGTCGACCGCGATCGCGTCCGGGTGCGGCGGGTGGACGGCACCAACCACTACAGCATCCTGGTGGGGGACGAGGGCGCCCGGGTGGTGGCGCGGCACCTGCTGGCGGCGGCGCGGGGACAACAGGGACAGCAGGGATAGCAGGCAGGCGGTACCCGCGGAGGCCGGGCCACTGGTCGTGACCAGTGGCC
>NZ_JBHUWW010000243.1:0-5507 GCF_042669755.1 Kitasatospora sp. NPDC057223
GCAGGCCCCGCCCCCGGGCGGCAGCCGGGGGCGGGGCCTGCTGGTCGGACTGCCCGCTAGACCATCTCGATCAGGTCGGCGATCGACTTGACCACCCGCGTCGGCCGGTACGGGAACCGCTCGACGTCCTCGGCCGCGGTCAGGCCGGTGAGCACCAGGATGGTCTCCATACCGGCCTCCATGCCCGCCACGATGTCGGTGTCCATCCGGTCGCCGATCATCACGGCGGTCTCCGAGTGGGCGCCCGCGCTGTTCAGCGCCTCACGCATCATCAGCGGGTTGGGCTTGCCCACGAAGTACGGGTCGACGCCGGTCGCCTTGGTGATCAGCGCCGCGACCGAGCCGGTGGCCGGCAGCACGCCCTCGTGCGAGGGGCCGGTCTCGTCCGGGTTGGTGCAGATGAAGCGGGCACCCGCGTTGATCAGGCGGATCGCCTTGGTGAGCGCCTCGAAGCTGTAGGTGCGGGTCTCGCCCAGCACCACGTAGTCCGGGTTGTTGTCGGTCAGGACGTACCCGGCCTGGTAGAGCGCGGTGGTGAGGCCGGACTCGCCGATGACGTACGCGGTGCCGCCCGGGCGCTGGCCCTTGAGGAACTTCGCGGTGGCGAGCGCCGACGTCCAGATGCGCTCCTCCGGCACGTTCAGGCCCATGCCGGCCAGCCGGGCACTGAGGTCGCGCGGCGTGTAGATGGAGTTGTTGGTGAGTACCAGGAACGGCTTGCCGGACTCCTGCAGCCGGCGGAGGAACTCCTCCGCGCCGGGAATCGGCGTGCCCTCGTGGATGAGGACACCGTCCATGTCGGTCAGCCAGGACTCGATGGGCTTGCGGTCTGCCACGTGCGTGTCTCCCGAGGTCTTGCGGTGGTCGTACGGAGTGCTGCTGGCTGCCCCAACGGGGCACAGCCTAATCCGCACACCTGCCCGACGGGAGTATGTCCCGCCCAGCGGACTTCCGCCCCGCCGGACACCCCAGTCTCAAAGGCTCCTTAAGCCGCCCCTAACCCCACTGATTACCCATCAGTAGGGCCACCGCGCCGGGCTAGCTTCCAGGGACAAACCCTCACCTCCGCTCCGCAGAGGAGTCCCTCCGGATGCCCGCACGCTCCCGCACCGCCGCCCTGCTCACCCTCGCCGGCACGCTCGCCGGCTGCGCCCTCGCCACCGCCCTCGGAACCGGCACCGCCGCCGCACACGGCTCCCTGCAGAACCCGCTCAGCCGGATCGAGGGCTGCTACCTCGAAGGGCCCGAGCACCCCGTCTCCGCCGCCTGCAAGGCCGCCGTCGCGACCGGCGGCACCGCCGGGCTCTACGACTGGATGAGCCTGCGGATCGGCGACGCCGCCGGACGCCACCGCCAGCTCGTCCCGGACGGCAAGCTGTGCAGCGCGGGCAACGAGATGTTCAAGGGCCTGGACCTGCCCCGCGCCGACTGGCCCGCCACCAACCTCACCTCCGGCGCCGCCTTCACCTTCCGGTTCCGCGCCACCGCCCCGCACAAGGGCACCTTCCAGCTGTTCCTCACCAACGGCAGCTACGACCCCGCCAAGCCGCTGACCTGGGCGAACCTCGACACCCAGCCGTTCGTCACGGTCACCGACCCGCAGCTCGCCGACGGCTCCTACCTGCTGCCCGGCACCATCCCCGCCGGCCGGACGGGACGCCAGCTGGTCTACGCGATCTGGCAGCGTTCGGACAGCCCGGAGGCCTTCTACTCCTGCTCCGACGTGGTCTTCGACGGCAGCGGCGCCACCGCCGGCAGCGCCACCGTCCCGGCCGCGGACAGCAGCACCCCGACCGGCGGCCACTCGCACCCGGCCACCACGACCGCCACCGCCACCGTCCCGGCCCCGGCCGCTACGACTGCCGCTGCCGCAGCCGCAGCGACAGCCACGGCCACCAGCAGCGCCGCTCCGGCGAGCGCGGCCGCCGTACCCGCCGCCCGGACCACCAGCACACCGGCCACCCCGGCCCCCGCCGCCACGGCTGCCAGTGCCACGGCCACCGGTGCCGCACACCTCGCCGAGACCGGCAGCGCCCGCTCGCTCGGCATCCTCGCCTCGGTCGGCGCCTCCTTCCTGCTCGCCGGCGCGACCGTCGTCGCCGTACGCCGTGGCCGCCGTACCCCCGGTGCCCACGCGCGCTGAAACGCCGCGCGCACCACGCAACCACCGGACGGCGGGGCGGGCCGTGATTGAGTAGGGCGCATGAGCACCACGCCCCGCCCCCCGTTCCGCGTCGGCCTGGTCGGATACGGCCTGGCCGGCTCCGCCTTCCACGCGCCGCTGATCGCCACCACCCCAGGACTGCGGCTGGACGCGGTGGTCACCGCCAACCCCGACCGCCGCGCCAAGCTGCGCCACGACCACCCCGGCGCCCGCGCTGTCGACACCCCCGAGGAGCTGTTCGCCGACCCGGACGCCCTCGACCTGATCGTCATCGCCTCCCCCAACCGGACCCACGTCCCGCTGGCCCGGGCCGCGATCGAGGCCGGGCTCGCGACCGTCGTCGACAAGCCGCTCGCCGCGACCGCCGCCTCGGCGCTCGACCTGTGCCGACTCGCCGAGAGCCGGGGCGTCCTGCTCTCCGTCTTCCAGAACCGCCGCTGGGACGGCGACTTCCTGACGGCCCGCCGGCTCGTCGACGAGGGCGCCCTCGGCCGGGTGCACCGCTTCGAGTCCCGCTTCGAGCGGTTCCGTCCCAAGCCGAAGGCCGGCTGGCGCGAGCTGGCCGACCCGGCCGAGGTCGGCGGCACCCTGTACGACCTCGGCAGCCACCTCGTCGACCAGGCGATCACCCTGTTCGGCCCGGTCGACACGGTCTACGCCGAGATCGACATCCGCCGGGACGGCGCGGTGGTGGACGACGACGCCTTCCTCGCCCTCACCCACGCCTCCGGCACCCGCTCCCACCTGTGGACGAGCGCCGTCACCCCGCTGATCGGCCCCCGGCTGCGCGTCCTCGGCGACAGCGCCGGCTACGTCAAGTCCGGCATGGACCCGCAGGAGGACGCCCTCAAGGCCGGCCTGCGCCCCGACGGCCCCGGCACCTGGGGCGCCGACGCCCCGGCCGCGTACGGCACGCTCGGCACCGACGAGGCCTCCGCCCCCGTCCCCACCGACCCCGGCGACTACCCCGCCTTCTACGCGGGCATCGCCGCCGCCCTCGCCACCGGCACCCCGCCCCCGGTCGACCCGAAGGACGCCGTCGCCACCCTCACCGTCCTGGAGGCCGCCCGCGCCTCCGCCGCCACCGGCACGGTGGTGAGCCTCTCCTAATGGGGCTCGGCTCGCCTCCGGGGCGCTCACGTCCGGCGCCGACACTCGTCGCTTCGTCGCTCCCGCGCTCCTCGCTCTCGGCACCGGCGCGCCCCTTCGGCTCGCTCGCGGTCCCGGGGTGCTGGGGTGCTGGGGTGCTGGGGATCGGAGTGGATCGTGGTCGTGGGGTGCGCCGGGCCTCAGACGGCGATGACCTCGACGGCTGCGCCCAGGCCCCGGAAGTCCGCGATGTTGCGGGTGTACAGGGGCAGGGCATGGGCGGAGGCGATGGCGGCGATCATCAGGTCGATCCGGCGCGGGCGCGGCTGGCGCCCCGCCGCGATCGTCAGTGCGACCAGCGTGCCGTAGCGCGCGGCGGCGGCACTGTCGAAGGGCAGCGGCTCGAAGTCGGCCATCGCCGCGCCGAGCACCTCCAGCCGGGCGGCCCGGCTGAGCGGGTCGCGGGCCATCGCGACGCCCTGCTGCAGCTCGGCGAAGGTGATCGCGGTCAGTTCGGGGACGGCCGGCAGCTCCGCCGGGTCGAGCAGCGCCAGGTCGATGTAGACGCAGGTGTCGAGCACCCCGGCGGGCCGGCGCCGGGCGCTGCGGCGGCGTTCAGCCACGGGGCCGCTCGAACGGGTCGTCGTCCTCGCCGAGGAGGTCCTCGGAGCCGAAGAACTCCTCGGTCTCCTTGCGCATCTGCTGGTAGTCGACCTTGGGCAGCCTGCTGTGCCGGGCCACCAGCTCCTCGGCGCTGAGCCGCCGCCGGCCGGAGACCGGCCGCAGCTCGGCGACCTCGACGCCGTTGCGGGTGATGTGGAAGATCTCGCCGGCCTCGACCGCGTCCATCACCGCGGCGGAGTTGTTGCGGAACTCGCGCTGGGTAATCGTCTTCATCCCTCCACGGTAGCCCCGTGTAGCACCGTTGGCTACGGTGTGACGGACGTCCGTCCGGCCGGGTCCTGCCGGGCTGCACCGCACCCGTACCATCGTTCGCAGCGGCATCTTCCGCACACCCGCGTACAGCCGTCCGGAGAGGAACGACGATGACCCTGCTCGCCGCCCTCCTCGGGCTGCTCCGCCTGCTCACCGGCGACCTGCTCACCGGCTCGCCCGGCCTGACCGCTGCCGCCGCCGCTGCCGCCCTGGTGCTGCTGTCCGGTGTGGCGGCCGGCACGCTGGCCACCGGCCGGCTGCTCGGGGCGCGGGCCCCGGCCGCCGTCCGGGACGGGACGCTGCGCAGGCGCGCGTTCCGCACCGCCTTCCTCCCGCAGCGTGATCCGGACGCCCGGGGCCGCCGGCGCCCCCGGGCACCGGGCGCGGCCCCGGCGGCCGCGTAACGCCCCACCGCTCCACTCGCGGCCGTCCTCCGCCGAACTCTCGCTCACGAGACCCCGGAGGGCTCGCTCACCATGTCCGTTCTTTCTGTCCTCGACCCGGCCGTCGGCCTGGCCCACGACGTCGTCTCCGCGCTCGCGCAGGTACTGCCGACCGCCGCCGCGATCGTCCTGTTCACCGTCTGCGTGCGCCTCGCACTGCACCCGCTGGCCCGGGCCGCCGCCCGCGGCGAGAAGGCCCGGACCAGGCTCGCGCCGCAGGTCGCCGAGCTGAACCGCAAGCACAAGGGCAAGCCGGAGAAGCTGCGCGAGGCGCTCGCCGAGCTGTACCGGGAGGAGAAGGCGTCACCGTTCGCGGGCTGCCTGCCGATGCTGGTGCAGATCCCGTTCTTCTCGGTGATGTACCGGCTGTTCACCACCCCGAACGACCTGCTCGGCCACACCCTGTCCGGGGTGCCGCTCGGCCTGCACGTGGGCAGCGCGCACGGCGCGGCGCAGCTGCTGGTGTTCGGCGCGCTGTACGCGGCGCTGGCGGCCGTCGGCTGGGCGAACTTCCGCCGGGCCCGCCGGCTGGGTGCGGCGGCGGCCGCCACCGGGGCGGCGCCGGTGCCGGGGGCGGCCCTGATGCCGTACCTGTCGTTCGGCACGGTGCTGTTCGCGGCGCTGGTGCCGCTCGCGGCCGGGCTCTACCTGGTCACCACCACGGCCTGGAGCACGGCCGAGCGGGCCTGGCTGCACCGCGAGAGCCCCGCGCCGGCCGCCGGGGCGCTGGGCGCGGCCTGACGCCGGTCGTGGGGGGGGCGCGGGGGGGGCGGGCCGCCCCCCCCCCGCGGCCGGGCCCGACGGCGTTCCCCACGGCGCCGGGCGGTCAGCCCCGGCGGTCGCGCGCGGTCAGCCGGCCGCGGACGGCGGCGTGG
>NZ_JBHUWW010000244.1:0-5362 GCF_042669755.1 Kitasatospora sp. NPDC057223
CGTCGGCCTCAATCAGGCGAACGGTCAGGTCATCAGGCTGCGTTGGGTGCACCCCGCACATGATGCCGTACGAAGATCCGCCGGACAGAACCTAGGCGAGGACGAGGGCCCGGGTCGCGGGTGCGAGTCGGGGGGAGCAGCTGTCCAGTAGTGCGCCGGCGTCGTCGTCGTCGAGCGCCCGCAGCCGCAGGTGTTCGTGGCCGGCGCCGCTGTGAGGGTCGGGTGTCTCGGTGCGGGAGGCGGTCAGGACGACGACCGGGTCCGCGCCGAGGCGGCGCGCGACGAAGGCCAGCACGTCCTGGGTGGGCCGGTCCAGCCAGTGCGTGTCGTCGGCGATCAGGAGCACCGGGGTGCGTCCGGCGGCTTCGGAGAGGAGTTCGAGGGTGGCCAGCGCGATGCCGAACAGATCCGGGGCGGTGTCCTCCAGGCCGAACGCGGCGCGCAGGGCGTGCCGTTGTCTCGGCTCCAGCCTGACGGCGTCGGCGCGCAGCGGCAGCAGGAGTTGGTGCAGTCCGGCGAACGGCAGGTGGCTCTCGGACTCGACGCCCAGGGCGCTCAGGACGGTCATCGCGCGACGCCGTGCGCTGCGGTCGGCGGCGGCGAGCAGGGTTGACTTTCCGAGGCCTGCTCCCCCGCTGATGGACAGGGCACCTCCCCGGCCGTGCCGGGCCTGGTCCAGCAGGTGCTCCAGGAGTGCGAGGTCGTTCTCCCGGCCGTACAGGGTCTTGGTGGCGGGAGCCGTCGGTGTCGTGGGCGGCCCGGGCGGCTGTGCGCGGGTGATCGGGTCGAGGTCGGGCAAGGATTCACCACCGGGGAGCAGGGGGCGGGCAGGTGGGCGAAGCCCTCCCGTCCATCCTGGGCCGCCGGCCGGCGGGGTGCTTAGGTCATCTGACCGGTCATCGCGATACGTGCTCCTACGGTCCGTTCTGGTCGTGTTCGTCGAGGGCTCTGCGCAGTTGGGAGCGTGCGGTGACGCCCAGCTTCGGGAAGACCTGGTAGAGGTGGAATCCGATGGTGCGCGGTGACAGCAGCAGTTGCTCGCCGATCTCCCGGTTGCTCAGGCCTTCGGCCGCGAGCCGGGCGATCTGGAGCTGCTGCGCGGTGAGGCCCGCTCCTCCCTGTTCGTGCGGGCCGTCGGTGTGCGGCGGGGTCACGCCGCAGGCCCGCAGTTCTGCGGCGCACCGGGCTGCCCACGGCTTGGCCCCGAGCAGCTCGAACACGGCCAGCGCGCCGGCCAGCACGGGGCGGGCGTCGTTGACGCGACGGCGTCGGCGCAGCCATTCCCCGTACTCCAGCCGCGCCTTGGCCCGCTCGAACGGCCATGGATCGCCGGCCGGATCGAGGGCGGCAAGGAAGTGCTCCTCGGCGTGCTCCGGGCCGGACAGCAGCGCGCGTGCCCGGTGCAGCAGGAGGCCCAGGCGCAGGCTCGTGCGTTGTTGGAGCCGGTTCTCGGCTGCCTCCAGCAGGAGCAGGGCTTCGTGCTGACGGTCCATGCGGGCCGCGGCGGCCGCCAGGTCGGCGACGGCGTAGAAGGAGGCGTGGTAGTGCAGTGGTGTGGCGTCAGCGTCGTCACCGAACAGTCCGCGCAGCTGCTCCCAGGCGCCTGCGTGGTCGCCGTCCGCTGTTGCCGCGGTTGCCAGGACGAGACGGGCGCGTACCGCCATGGCGCGGGTCTGTGTCGGTTCGATCCCGGTCATGGCCTGCGTGATTCTGGTCCGTGCCCGCGCGGTGTCGCCCTGGACCGCGTCCAAGACCGCGACCAGTGACCAGGAGCTGGCCGCCGCCATGTCGAGGCCGCCCGCGCGCGCGATCCGGTAGGCCTCGGTGGAGGTCGAGCGGGCGGCCTGCCATGCCCCGCTCTCGTACTGCACCAACCCCAGGGCTGCGGACAGTGTGGCGTTGGCGCCCGTCGTGGTGATGCGTTGAAGGTGGTCGCGGGCCTGGCCGAGCAGGTGCAGGGAGGTGTGCGTTTCGTCGAGGATCCACGCGCCGGCTCCCAGCAGGGTCAGGTGCAGCAGGCTGGGCTCCTGCTCGGCGGCGCCTTCGGCCAGCAGTCGAAGGTACTGCGGACGGTCACCGAAGGGGTCGCAGCCCGCCTGGGCCCACAGCCGGTCTGCCGCCCGGCCGGCGGGCGCGGCGATCATGGCGCCCAGTCGAAGGCTCTCATCGCGTGGGCGCGGGTCGCCGCTGTTGTAGATGACAGTGGCGGCTGTGCTCAGCGCGGCAAGTGCGTCCTGCGGGTCGCGGGTGAGTACGGCGGCGGCGGCCGGCAGCAGGAAGCCGAGCGAGGCGCTGTGGCGGGTTGTGACGGCCAGCGCCCATCCGGCCCGGATGGAGGCCGCGCTCAGTGACTGCGGGTCGTCGGTGCTCGCCACGGCCTGCGTGGTGATGGCGGCGACCTCGTCCGGCAGGCCGGCGAACATCGCGAGCTCGGCGGCCTCCAGCAGCCTGAAAGTGCGCAGTGACGCCTCCGGGGTCAGTTCCGCCGCGCGCCTCATCGCGTCCGCGGCCCCCTGGTACCCCCCTCGCCGGCGGGCCCGCTCGGCGGTTGCCACCAAGTCCTGCGCGATCTCCTCGTCCGGTCCCGGTGCCGCTGCCGAGCGGTGCCATGCCTGCCTGTCGGGGTTGCCCCCGAGTGCCGCCGCCAGCGCGAGGTGGGCCCTGCGGCGGGCCGCGAACGGCGCTGCCTGGTAGACGGCCGAGCGCACCAGCGGGTGCCGGAACCCCACCCGGCCGTCCTCGATGGTCACCAGGCCGGCCTCCTCCGCGCTCTGCCAGACCTCAAGCCCCACCAGGTCGTCAGCGCGTGCCGCGCACGGGTGCACCGCGGTCAGCACCGCTGCCCGGTCCGGCTCGCCCGCGGCTGCGGCGACCAGCAGCGCCTGCCGGGTGGTCGCATCGAGGCCGGGCAGCCGCTCCCCGTGGATCCGCTTCAGCACGGGTGTCAGGGGCAGCAGCCCGGTCGGTTCAAGGCGGGTCCGTGCTGCGCCGGCCGTCACCGCCCGGGCCAGTTCGAGCAGTGCCAGCGGATTGCCCGCGGCCTGCTGGAGGATGAGAGAACGCTGCACCGGGGTCGGCCGCTGTGGAAGTGAGTCAAGCAGTGCGCCCGCCGCGACGTCGTCGAGTTCCCGCAGGTGCAGGGTGGACAGGTCGGTCCCGGCTGCCGGAGGGGCGCTCCCGTGGCTGCGGAGGCGGCTCGCGGCCAGCAGCAGGACGGGCACCCGTCCGATCCGGCGGGCGACGAACGCCAGTACGTCCGCCGTCGGGGAGTCGATCCACTGCATGTCGTCGACGAGGATGAGCACGGGTGCGGGGGCGGAGGAGCCGGCCAGCAGCTCCAGGACCGCGTTCGCCACCCTGCGGAGGCTGTCCGGCCCGGTGTCCGGTTCCGCGGCGGCCCGCACCGTACGTGCGGTGTCCGGGTCCGGTCGGCAGGGAGGGGACCACAGCGGCTTCAGGAGTCGGTGCAGGGCCGCGAAGGGCAGCCGGTGCTCCGGCTCGGCGCCCGTGACGCCGAGCACTGTGATGGATCGCCGCGCCGCAGAGTCCCCGACGGCGTCCAGCAGGACGGACTTGCCGATGCCTGCGGCGCCGACGACGGCCACAGCGGCGCCCGAGTCCTGCCGCAGTCCGTCCAGCCGCCGTTCCAGGTGGGCGATCTCGCCGTCCCGTCCGTACAAGGCGGCTTCTCCCCCCGCGGGTTCTGCCCGGGAGGGCGCGGTCCGGGAGGGCGCGGTCCGGGATTGGGCCGATGTGAGGGGACGGGTCAGACGGGTCATGGGCTGCTCTCCGACGTGGTGCCTGTGCTGCCTGCGCGGCCGAGGCCCGCTTCGGGCGAAGGGTGTCCGTGCGGGCGGACCTGCTGGCGCGAGCCTAGGAACGGGAGGCGCACGCCGGTGGTTGGTGCCCGTTTTGTCGTCAACGCCGACACGGTGGGGCCAGCGAAGGGCGTGTGCCGCACGTTCAGGCCAGCGGTCGTCGCCGGCCGGCTACTCGTCCGCGGTGAGGAGGCGGCGCCACTCGCCAGGGGTGAGTCCGTACGCCGCGCGGAAGCGGCGGCCGAAGTGGGAGGGATCGGCGAAGCCCCAGGAGCGGGCGATGTCGGCGATCGGGCGGTGGTGGTGCTCGGGTCGGGCCAGGTCCGCGCGGATGCCCTCCAGCCGCCGGTTGATGATCCACTGCTCCAGGCTCGAGTACGGCGGCTGTACCAGCCGGTAGAGCTGTCGCAGCGAGATGCCGTGGGCGGCGGCGATCCCGGCGGGCCGCAGCAGCGGATCGCGCAGGTGCAGGTCGATGTAGGCATGGATCCGCACCGGGAGGGTCTCGGCGAGGGCCGGGCGCGCCTGCCGGTCGTGGCGGGCGGCAGACGCGAGCAGCGCGCGCACCAGCGAGACGCTCGCCTCCCCCAGACCGGATGCTGCGGCATCAGCCCCGAGCGTGTCCGCGCCGGCGGCCAGCCTGGCCAGGTGGTCGCGGACGAAGCCGTACAGGCTGCTCGTGTGCAGCAGCGGCGCGGCCCTGCGCACCAGGTCCACCGGCAGCCCGAGCCGGTCGTACGGTATCGACAGCGCGCTGGCGGCACCGATCCCGCTCCACGCGTAGTCGTAGGGCGCGGTCAGGTCCGACAGCAGAAGGTCGCCGCGGCTCAGCTGCGCCGTGTGCGAGGCCTGGATCCGCCGGGCACGGCCGAACTCCTGCAGGGCGATCGCCACCGTCTCGGGGGCGTCACGGCGGATGTGGGCCGCGGTGCGGGTCATCCGCACGCCCGACCCCTCGTGACGCCACAGGAACACCCCGCCGAAGTCCCACAGGTCGATCCGCGCCCGCAGGACGGCGTCCGGATCCCAGTGCACGAGCCGGCAAGCCGGAGTGGCGATCAGCATCGCGGCGAACACGGCCTCCGCACGGTCCCGGCGCGGCAGCTCCGCCGTGTCGAGCACGAGCGCCACGACCCACTCCCCTCCCACGCCCCCGGGGCTGCGCACCACCCCCGATGACCAGCGCGACCGAGGATATCGGACCGCCCGTCGGGCCTGGCGCGCCGTCGGCGGGCGGCCACCCACCGGCCGACGACTGAGCACGCCGTCGACGACTCAACCCTCTGCGGGGAAGTCGGTTGACTCAAGCTCAGACCACCTCCCGCGCAACAGACTCTGACCACCGGAACACGGCAGACCAGCCGGGGTGGCGACACCCGGACGGCCGGAAACATCACCCGCACGCCCAGGAGGACCACCATGCCCACGATCACCACCCGCGACGGCGCAGAGATCTTCTACAAGGACTGGGGCAGCGGCCGCCCGGTCGTCTTCAGCCACGGCTGGCCGCTGAACGCGGACGCCTGGGACAACCAGGCCCACCT
>NZ_JBHUWW010000245.1:0-5126 GCF_042669755.1 Kitasatospora sp. NPDC057223
GCCTTGCCCGGTCCCACCCTGCCGGGCGCCGCCGTTTTTCCGGCCGGAGGTAATAGGCTGGAGGCAAGTCACCCGTTACCGCCCTGGAAGGACCACCGTGGAGCTCGCCTCCTACGCCGACTTCGCCGTCCGGCTCGTCAACAGCGAGCAGCCCTGGCGCGGCACCGACGAGCTGACCTCGGTGGACGCCGTCCGGGCGCTGTTCGGCAGCCCCTCGCGGGCGGCCTCGCTCGCCGACGAGTCCGACCTGCCGCGACTGCGGGCCGCCCGGACCAGGCTGCGCGGCGTGTTCGAGGCGGCCGCCGAGGGCGACGAGGTCCGCGGGGTCGACCTGCTGAACAGCCTGATGATCGAGTACCCGGTCAGCCCGCTGGTCTCCGGCCACGACTACCTCGACGAGGACGGCCGGCCGCGCTGGCACCTCCACCTCGCCGACAACGCGCCGACCGCCGCCGCCAACTACACCGCCGTCGCGTGCATGGGCCTGGCGATCCACCTGACCGGGCTCGGCGCCGACCGGCTCGGCATCTGCCAGGCGCCGCCCTGCCGCAACGCCTACCTGGACACCTCCACCAACCGGTCCAGGCGCTACTGTTCCGACCGCTGCGCCACCCGCGCCAACGTGGCCGCCTACCGGGCCCGCAAGCGCCAGGAGGCGCAGGACGCCGCCAGGGCTACGGTTCCGGGCTGAGCCACACCCCGCACCGCCGGGCCAGCCCCGGCACCCGCGCCAGCGGGCGGGCCAGCAGCGCGCGCTCCAGCAGCCGCGAGGGCGCCAGCCAGGCCGGCCGCGGGCGGACCCTCAGCAGCACCCGCCCGAGGACCAACTCCTCCGGCACCGCGCCGAACTGACGACTGTCACTGTCCACCGGCCGGTTGTCCGACAGCAGCCACCAGCCGCCCGGCCGGCGGCCGTCCGCCCGCTTGACCAGCCGCAGGTCCTGCTGGAACGGGTGCCGGAACAGCACCACCGCGCCGGGCCGGATCCGCGCCCCGTACCGGACCACCACCAGGTCGCCGTCGCGCAGGGTCGGCACCATCGACGGCCCCGCCACGTCGATCACGCCGAACGGCAGCAGCCCCCCGCCGGCCGTCCCGTCCCGCGGCTCCTCCGTGCGCCCCACGCCTGCCTCCTCCGGTTCACCGGGTCCAGTGTCCCGCACCCGGACGCGCCCGGCCGTGTCCGAAATCAACCGGTTCGGACTCCGTCTTTGGCCCTAGGCCACCGGGGCCGCCGCGAAACCCCGGGGCCGTGGGGGTAACCTCGGGCCCGGGAAGACGATCTAAGGAAGGACTCCCATGTTCTCTCGTCTGTTTGCACCTCGCGCCACCGCCCACGCCCACTGCGACCTGCCCTGCGGTGTGTACGACCCGGCCCAGGCCCGTATCGAGGCCGAGTCCGTGAAGGCCACCCAGGAGAAGTACCTGGCCAACGAGGACGCGCACTTCCGCGCTCGCGCCATCATCATCAAGGAGCAGCGCGCCGAGGCCGTCAAGCACCACATCTCGGTGCTGTGGAGCGACTACTTCAAGGCCCCGCACTTCGAGAAGTACCCGCAGCTGCACCAGCTCATCAACGACACCCTGAAGGCCGCCTCGGCCACCAAGGCGTCGACGGACCCGGCCACCGGCCAGGCCCTGCTCGACCTCATCGCCGAGGTCGACAAGATCTTCTGGGAGACCAAGCAGGCCTGACGCCTGACGGACGCTCCTCGCGTCGTGCCCCCGTTCGCCCCGGCGAACGGGGGCACCGCGTTTTCCGGCTGCCCGTCGGGCTGCCGGGGCGTCACGAGGGGCCGGCCCGGCGGGAGTCCGGCGCTGACCTCCCGACAGCTCGCCGCGGGCCGCGGGGGGCCGGCGTGCCCCGTGGCCGGCGTCCCGCACCGGGTGCCGCCGGTCCGGGTGAGGCGCGGACCCCGGCACCGCGGCCGTCGGTGTGCGGCGGGGAACGACCTGCGCCGAGCGCGTCCCCGCAGAGGGCTGCGGGGAGCCGAACCCCGGGCGTAGGCTCGGGTGTACGAACGAACGAGAACGAATCCCGGCGAAGGAGAAGACCATGGCCACCACGGCGGCACCGACCGCCTTCGACACCGCAGCGCTCCGCGAGGGCATCGAACACCGGAACGCCGAGACGCTGCTCGCGCTGTACGCGGACGACGCCGAACTCCGCATGGTCGACCACAAGACCCAGCCGAGCCACCCCCTGGTCATGCACGGCCGCTCCGAGATCGGCGCGATGCTGAGCGACGTCTACGGCCGCGAGATGACCCACAAGCTGGAGCAGGTCCTGGTCCAGGGCGACCACGTGGCCTTCATGGAGTCCTGCGTCTATCCGGACGGCGTCAAGGTGCTCTGCACCTCGGTCGCCGACCTCAGGAACGGCCGGATCACCGGCCAGACGTCCATCCAGGCCTGGGACGAGCAGGAGTAGCCGGCGCCCCGGCCCCGCCGGATCGGCACATCCCGCCCGGCCGGTCCTTTGAGTACCCTCGAACGCATGATCCGTACCGCCGTCATCACCGATGTCCCGGTCATCCAGGCCATGATCCGCGAACTCGCCGACTACGAGAAGGCACTGCACGAGGCCCAGGCCACGCAGGAGCAGCTGACCGAGGCCCTGTTCGGCGCGAACCCCGCGCTGTTCGGTCTCATCGCGGAGGACGACGCCACCGGCGAGCCGGTCGGTTTCGCGCTCTGGTTCCGCAACTTCTCGACCTGGCGCGGCACCCACGGCATCTACCTGGAGGACCTGTACGTCAGTCCGGCCTCACGGGGCGGCGGCCACGGGAAGGCACTGCTGCTGGAACTGGCCCGGATCGCGGTCGAGCGGGGCTACTCGCGCGTCGAGTGGTCCGTGCTGGACTGGAACGAGCCGTCCATCAACTTCTACAAGTCACTGGGCGCCGTGCCGATGGACGGGTGGACGGTCTACCGGCTCACGGACGAGGCGCTGACGGCGGCCGGCACCCGCTGACCCCGGACAACGCGTGCGCCGGCGCCCGGAATACGCTCCGAGCAAGTCGTGCCCGCCCGCTGACACCCTGCGTCGCGAGGGCTTACCATGAGTGACCCCCGGTACCGGAGTAGCTCGTTCCCGTGACGACGGTCCGGGATCGCGACATCCGCCCGCCGATCGCGGTAACGTCTCGGGCGGATGCGCGGCGTCCGGCCAGCCCTACCGGGGTATGAACCGGTACGTACCGCACCACCCCTCTGGACAGTTGGGGCGAAGCAGTTGAGCCAAGCAACAGACAGTGCCGCGGCCTCGGGGCCGGAAGCACAGCGCGTCACCCAGGAGGTGAGGGTGTCCCAGATCGACGCCGAGCCCGGAGTGAAGGACTTCGTCGAAGTCCGGCTCCCCGCGGCAGGGGCCTACCTCTCGGTACTGCGAACAGCCACGGCCGGCCTCGCGGCCCGGCTGGACTTCACCCTGGACGAGATCGAGGATCTCCGGATCGCGGTGGACGAGGCCTGCGCCATCCTGCTCCAGCAGGCGGTGCCGGGTTCGGTCCTCACCTGCGAGTTCCGGTTGGTCGGCGACTCGCTCCGGGTCACGGTCTCGGCCCCGACCACCGACGGCCGGGCCCCCGAGCGGGACACCTTCGCCTGGACGGTGCTCTCCGCACTGGCCGGCGAGGTCGAATCCTCGGTCGCCCAGGACAACACGGTGTCGATCAGCCTGCACAAGAAGCGCGGCGGTTCCCCGGCCCATCCGTAGGGCCGCCGCAGGACAGCGCAGCCGACACCCCGGCGGCGGACGCAGCCGCCGCCGGACAAGGGCCGTACGCCCGGCACCACCCGGGCCGCGCGTACGGCTCCCGGTACCGCCCACCGCGGTACGACACATGAGATGACTCCGGGGCCTCGACCGTGGCCCCGGTGCTCCCGGAACGGAACGGGGGAATGGCCGTGAGTGATCTGGACCGTACGGATGCCGACCGGCGAGCGGCCGGCTCTGCCGACGCGCCCGCCATCGCCGGTGCGGGGGCAGCAGCCCTCGCGACGGCCGGCCCGGCCGTACCGCCCCAGGCGAGCGTTCCCGGCCTCGCCGCCATCGACGACGCGCACCCGAAGGACGCCCACCGGATGAGCCAGCCGACCGAGCCGACGTCCGATCCGTCGCCCCCGCAGGCGCCGGCCGAGCCGTCGGCCCAGCAGACGACGGAGCCCGTCACCGCCGCCGCGAGCGGGGTCTCGGCGCCGTCCGCGGCCGCGGACGGCGGGGCCGACACCGACACCGCTGCCGACGGCGCCGCCGCACCGGCGGCCGCCGGTGCGCCCGGCCGCCCGGCGGTGCCCGCACAGCCCACCCCGCACCGCTCCGGCGCGCCGGACCGCGAGGCCGCCCGCGCCCTGTTCGTCCGGCTGTCGGCGCTGCCCGACGGTTCGCCCGAGCGGGTGGAGCTGCGCAACCAGCTGGTCCGGATGCACATCCCGCTGGTGGAGCACCTGGCCCGGCGCTTCCGCAACCGCGGCGAGCCGCTGGACGACCTGACCCAGGTGGCCACCATCGGCCTGATCAAGTCGGTGGACCGGTTCGACCACGAGCGCGGGGTGGAGTTCTCCACGTACGCGACGCCGACCATCGTCGGGGAGATCAAGCGGCACTTCCGGGACAAGGGCTGGGCCGTACGCGTCCCGCGCCGCCTCCAGGAGCTGCGGCTGTCGCTGACCACGGCGACCAGCGAGCTGTCCCAGCGGCACGGCCGCTCCCCCACGGTGCACGAGCTGGCCGAGCACCTCGGGATCTCCGAGGAGGACGTGCTGGAGGGCCTGGAGTCCGCCAACGCGTACAGCACGCTCTCCCTGGACGTCCCGGACAGCGACGACGAGTCGCCGGCCGTGGCGGACACCCTGGGCACGACCGACGAGGCGCTGGAGGGCGTGGAGTACCGCGAGTCGCTCAAGCCGCTGCTCGCCCAGCTCCCGCCGCGCGAGCAGAAGATCCTGGTGCTGCGGTTCTTCCGGAACATGACGCAGTCGCAGATCGCCACCGAGGTCGGCATCTCCCAGATGCACGTCTCCCGGCTGCTCGCCCGCACGCTCGCCCAGCTGCGGGAGAAGCTCCTCGTCGAGGAGTAGGCCCCGGCAGGCCGAACGGCTGAGCGCCGGCACCCCCTCGGGGG
>NZ_JBHUWW010000246.1:0-5109 GCF_042669755.1 Kitasatospora sp. NPDC057223
CCGCAGGACGGTGTCCTGCGGCCGGGCCGCCCGCTGCTCCCCGGGTCAGCCCGGGTTGCCCGCGTGGGTCAGGGTCTCCCAGGCGGTGAACAGGTTGTCGGTGCCGGCCGGGCGCCGCTGCTCGGTCAGCGCCTGAGTGTTGTCCATGCCGTAGCCGAGCCGGTTGTGCAGGGCGTTGAAGCCCACCTCGGTGACGGGGCCGAGGCCCCGGTCGAGGGTGCCGCCGCAGAGCCAGGACGGCACGGCCGCCCCCAGCTCGTACTTGGACTGCAGGCCCAGTGCGTGCCGCAGCCGGTCGGCGACCTCGGGGTAGAGGTCCTGCCCCTGGATCCGGCTGGTCTCGGCCACGTGCGAGATCGCCGCCAGACCGTAGCCGGTGTGGGTGAAGTCCCGGCAGGTCTCCTGGGTCAGGCCGTCGACGAAAGTGCTCTGGCCCTGCCAGTAGTTGACGATCTGGTCGCGGGTACTCAGGCCGCTGCCCGGTGCCGTCCTCGGCAGCGCGCCGTCCGAGGCCAGGTAGATGTACGCGGGCACCCGGCCCCGGAACTTGGCCACCGCCTTGTCGTAGACCGCGCGGTCGTCGAGGAAGACCGCGATGCCGATGGTGGCCTCGGTCATGCTCAGCTCCCAGTTGCCGTTGCTGTTGGAGCCGTTGACGACCTCCGGGAGGTAGACGTTGCGCAGCATGCCGGCGAACCGGCTCACCCTGTCGGCGGGCCACCCGGTGTACGTGTACCGGATGATCTCGGCGGCACGCGGCCAGGTCGAGCCGGCCCAGGCGCTCTGCAACGGGGCGTTGCTGTTGGTGTGGTCGGTGACGGTGGCGGACCAGGCGTCCATGATCTGGACGGCCTTGGCGGCGTACCGGCTGTCCCGGGTGATGTACCACTCCAGGGCCAGCGTGTAGGCCGCCAGCGCGTCCTCACGCTCGTCCGTGCAGCCGTAGTTGGGGTTGGAGTACGAGCCGCACTCGACGACCGCGCGAGGCTTGGCGGTCCGGCCGAGCGAGGCGTACCTGCTCGCGTGCATCTGGTCGTAGGCGGCCTTCCAGGGCTGCGCACCGGCCTGGACCTCGGTCCGTGCGAAGTCCAGCTGGGCCCGGCTGACCAGCACCCCGGGATGGGTGAAGGCGGCCGGGGCGGCGTGCGCGGCGGGGGCCGTGGTCAGGGCGGAGGCCAGCAGGGTCAGCAGGCCTGCCAGGGCGGGCACGAGCCGGAGTCGTCGGTTCACCGCGGAGTCCTTTCCGAGAGAAACTGGCGCCTCATCAGGCGGGCAGCAGCCACTGCTGGTTGGCGCCGCCGAAGCAGTCCCAGAGCTGGAGTCGGGTGCCGTTGGCCGAGCTGTTGCCGACGGCGTCCAGGCAGCGCCCGGAGACCGGGTTCACCAGCGTCTTGTTGCTGCCGGCCTGCCACTTCTGGGCGGCGGTGCCGTTGCAGTCCCACAGCTGGATCAGGGTGCCGTTGGCAGTGCCGGCGCTGGTGGCGTCCAGGCACTTGCCGAGGGCCTGCAGCGAACCGTCCGCCGCCACCGTCCAGTTCTGGGCGGTGGTGCCGTTGCAGTCGTAGAGCTGGACGGCGGTGCCGTTCGCGCTGGAGGCCGCCGCGATGTCGACGCACTTGCCACCGAAGCCGGTGATCCGGCCGGTCGGCCGCGGGGTGCCGGTGCTGCCGCCGGTGATCCCGTTGAAGGTGCTCGCGAACTGGTACGCGCTCTGCGGGGTGCCGCTGCAGGTGTCGGACAGGGTGCCGTTCGTGGCGCAGGCCTTGTCCCGGCCGAGCGCCCAGAAGGCCAGCAGCTGGATGCCGTTGGTGCGAGCGAAGTTGGTCAGGGTGGTGGCGTTCGCGGTGGTGAACACCTCGTTGGTGGTGTCGTTGACCCCGATCATCGGGGTGTTGCCCTCCATCGCCCACAGCTGCTGGGAGGTCTTGGTGGTCCAGATCTGGCCGAGCTGGGTGTGCAGCGCGGTGGCCGCGTCGGTGGCGGCCTTGCCCATGTCGAGGCTGGGGCCGTAGTCCATGGTCATGATGTTGACCACGCCGACGTTCAGGCCCCGGCTCTTCGCGTTGTTCAGCAGGCTGATGGAGTTGGCCTCCAGGCCGGTCGGGTTGACCGGCAGGGTGTAGTGCACGGCGAGGTTGCGCCCGGCCGCCGCGTAGTCCTGCTGGAGCGAGGCGAGGGCCTGGTTGCGGCGGTCGTTGGCGGCGGTGTCGCCGAGTGCGCCGCCCTCGATGTCGAGGTCGATCTTGGTGAGGTTGAGGGTGTCGACCACCCGCTTGTACTGGGCCTTCAGGCTGCTCACCGACGTACAGGCCTGGCCGAGTTCGGTGCCGGACGCGCCGCCGAAGGAGGCGATGACGTCGCCGCCGGCCGACCGCAGGCTGTTGATCGCCGACTGCCAGCCGGCGTCGGCGATCGAGGTGTTGCCGTT
This sequence comes from Kitasatospora sp. NPDC057223, assembly GCF_042669755.1. Taxonomy (NCBI): domain Bacteria; kingdom Bacillati; phylum Actinomycetota; class Actinomycetes; order Kitasatosporales; family Streptomycetaceae; genus Kitasatospora; species Kitasatospora sp. NPDC057223. The sequence goes on from NZ_JBHUWW010000246.1 coordinate 2,429, forward strand.
GAGGGTGGCGTTGCAGGTGCCGTCGCTGATGACGAAGGCCAGGGTGAAGTACTTCAGGCCGGTCGCGGTACGGGCGTTGGCGAGCGCGCTGGGGGAGCCCCAGGTCTCGACGTAGGGCGCGGCGTACTGCGCGGGGAAGCCGGGGCCGGGGTTGGCGGCGGCGCTCGCCTGCGGTGCGGCGGCCAGCAGGGTGCCGGCGGCGAGGGCGAGCGGTACGGCCAGTGCGGCCAGGCGCGAGGGGCGGGGCATGGCTGTCCTCCTGGGGACCATGTGGGGGGTTGGTCGTGCGGAGAGCTGTCCGAGCTGTCTGACAGGCGCTCAGACTTCGCCGGTGGGAGGGCGGGCGCTGCCCGGGTGCGCTGCCACGCAAGGGTGTGGTGCGGGTGGCGTGCTGCCCGGGGATCGGTGCCGCTCGGCTTGGGACCGGAGTCAACTAGACGGGGGGACCTGCCGTCAAGAGCTATTGATTGGAAAGGTTACTAACCATCCCCGTTCCAACTGATGAACGATCAGCCTGCGGTTTCTCCGCGCGTCGTGTTCACAAGTTGACGATGATTGGTAGAGACCAAGCCCTTGACGCTGGAAGACGTCCAGGAGTTGAATCACACCTCGACGCCGCGGCCTTCCCCTGAGGCCCTCCCACCGGCACGCCCCCACCTTCGAGGCACCGCGCCCGCACCCGCGGGCGCAACCCCGTCGTGCCTCGGCTCACCGGAATGCGGAGTCGACATGCCCAGCATGCCCACGCACCCATCTGCCCAACGCCCCCTGGCCCGCCGCGTCACCGCGGGCCTGCTGGCCGGCACCCTCGCGGCGGCCGGCCTGCTGGCCGGCGGCGGCACCGCCAGCGCCGCGAACGAATCGGTCTCGGTCTGGCTCACCACCACCGACGACGCCGGCGGCCGCCACGTCACCCGGGGCCTCCAGCAGCAGGCCAACACCGCCTTCACCGCCGGCGCGGGCAGCGGCGGACAGCTCATCACCGTCGACGAGTCCACCCGCTACCAGCAGTTCACCGGCGGCGGCGCCTCCTTCACCGACACCGCCGCCTGGCTCCTGAACAGCAGCGGCGCGCTGTCCGCCGCCACCCGCGACGACACCATGCGCAAGCTGTTCTCGCCCACCGACGGCATCGGCCTCTCCTTCGTCCGCAACCCGATGGGCTCCTCCGACCTGGCCAGGTACGGCTACACCTACGACGACCGCCCGGCCGGGCAGAGCGACCCGTCCCTCGCCAACTTCTCCGTCGCGCACGACCAGGCCGACGTCCTGCCGCTCACCAAGCAGGCCCGCCAGCTCAACCCGGCGCTCACCGTGATGGCCTCGCCCTGGACGGCGCCCGCCTGGATGAAGGACAGCGGCAACCTCAACGGCGGCTGGCTCAAGGCGGAGAACTACGGCAGCTACGCCCAGTACTTCGTGAAGTACCTGCAGGCCTACCAGGCCCAGGGCGTGCCGGTGAACTACGTGACCGTGCAGAACGAGCCCACCTGCTGCGCCGGCTACCCGTCGATGAGCTGGAACGGCTCCGGGCTCGCCTACTTCACCAAGACCAACCTGCTGCCGGCCCTGGCCGCGGCCGGACTGAGCACCAAGGTCCTCGCACTGGACTGGAACTGGGACCAGTACGCGAGCTACGCCGCGCCCACCGTGGACGACGCCGCCGTCCGCAACCACCCCAACTTCGGCGGCCTCGCCTGGCACGGCTACGGCGGCGACGTGGCCACCCAGACCACCGTGCACAACCAGTACCCCGCCACGGACGCCTTCGACACCGAGCACTCCGGCGGCACCTGGATCGGCAACCAGCAGCAGGAGGACATGCGCAACATCATCGACTACACCCGCAACTGGGGTAAGTCGGTGACCAAGTGGAGCCTCGCCGTGGACCAGAACATGGGCCCGCACTACGGCGGTTGCGGCACCTGCACCGGCTTCGTCACCGTCCACAACGGCGACGCCCGCAGCGGCCAGGTCGACTACACCGTCGAGTACTACACGATGGGCCACCTCACCAAGTTCGTGAAGCCCGGGGCCTACCGGATCGCCTCCACCGCCAACTCGGCCGTCCCGAACGTCGCCTGGGTCAACCCCGACGGGTCGAAGGCACTGATCGCGTACAACGACAGCGGCAGCGCGCAGAACGTCCGGGTCAACTGGGGCGGCCAGAACTTCACCTACAACCTGCCCGCCAAGACCTCCGCCACCTTCACCTGGAACGGTACCCCCGGCGGCGGCCAGGGCGGGGGCGCCACCGGCCAGGTCACCGGCCTGGGCGGCAAGTGCCTGGACGTCGCCGCGGCCGCCACCGCCAACGGCACCGCCGTCCAGCTCTACGACTGCAACGGCAGCGCCGCGCAGAACTGGACGCTCGGCGCCGACGGCACCGTCCGCGCGCTCGGCAAGTGCCTCGACGTCACGGGCGCGGCCACCGCCGACGGCACCAAGGTGCAGCTCTGGGACTGCAACGGCTCCGGGGCCCAGCAGTGGACGTACTCCGCCGGATCGCACGACCTCGTCAACCCGGCCGCCAACAAGTGCCTGGACGCCACCGGCAACACCTCGGCGAACGGCACCCGGGCGCAGATCTGGACCTGCACCGGCGCCGCCAACCAGAAGTGGACGGCTCCGGTCGCCTGACCACCACCCCCGTCCGGCCGCCGCGGTGACACCGCGGCGGC
>NZ_JBHUWW010000247.1:0-4843 GCF_042669755.1 Kitasatospora sp. NPDC057223
GGCCCGGTGCATCCCCATGCACCGGGCCACGCTGCTCCCCACCCGCTCCCCTCCGGTCCCTCCCCGGTCCCTCCCCTGATCCCCCGTCGGCTCCCCCCGGCCCCGGTCCCCACCGGGTCCCCCCGCCGTTCCCCTCCTGCTTCCCCACCCGGCCCCTCGGCCGCCTGCGCCCGGCTTCCCCGTCCGAGCGCCCTCCCGGCGATCCCCCCAGGGCCCCTGCTTCCCCTGCTTCCCCTGATGTCCCGCTCGCGTCTCGTCCTCGGCCCTGCTCCCTTCCGTCCGGCGGCGTCCCCTCTCGGAGGAATTCCTCCCCTCGGCAGATCACGGCAATCCTTGAGCGTTGTCACTCGTACGAGGGGCTTTCGCGGTTGACCAGCGGGTACATCGATTTCTTATCCGGACGCACGTGTGACGGGCCCCGTCTCCGGTGGGAGACAGGGCCCGTCAGTCGCGCGCGGGGTGTCGCGCGGTGCACGCCCTCACCCGATAGGCGTAGGACGGCAGATCGTGGGCCGCCGGTGCGCGGCTCAGGAGTGCTGGTGCACCACCGGCCGGTTCGGCCGGACGGCCGCCGAAGGGGCCTCCCGCCCGCAGGCGTAGGCCAGCGGGTTGATCAGCTCGGCGGCGTCCGGCAGCCAGCGGTTCATCGCGGACGGCGGCCGGGCCCACTGGGCGAAGCCGACCGGGCCGACCCGGGACGGCGGGGCCACGATCCAGTCGCCCTCACCGCGCGCCACCAGGTCGAGCCGCCCGGGCGCCCAGCCCAGCTTGCGGAGCATCTCCGGGAGTTTCGGCAGCACCCCCGGCAGGACGAGGAAGAGCAGCCGCCGCCCCTCCTGGCCGGCCGAGGCGGGCACGGCGACCACCGGGCCGAGCTGGAGGCCCATCCGCTCCATCCGGGCCAGCGCGAGGCAGCCCGCCAGCTCGGGCACGTCCAGTGCGTCGAAGGAGCTGCCGGTCGGCAGCAGGATCGAGGACAGCGGGTTCTCCGTCCACCAGCGGCGCACCACACCCGGGCCCGCGCTGGCCTTGCGGCGCCAGTCCTCACCCACCGGATGCGCCCCCGGCAGCGCGCAGCGGAGGTCGCCGCACGAGCAGCGGGCCGGGCCGTCCCCCTCGACCAGCCAGGTACCGGGGGCGACCTCCCAGTGGCGGTCCTCGGCGTAGCGGACGGCTTCGATGAGCAGCGGGGACAGCTCGCTGCCGCTGTCCTGCTCTGGGGCTCCTGGGGTGTCTTCCACGCGCTGCTCAACTACCGTCCGTGAGCCTGGTTACGGCTGGGCGGGGGGCGTTGTGCCCTCAGGGCGCAATGTCACCCGAACCGGTGAGGGCTCCCGGCCGGACCTGCGGCTCGCCGGGCGCAACGGGGGCGCACGGGGGCATTCTCCCGGGCGCGCGGGGGGTGGGTTCGGTCACCGTGGGTATCCCGCTGACGTTGCTGATCGCTAACCTGGTGTCAGATCCCTTCGACCGTCGGACAGTCGGCAACAGACCAACGGATCAGCAGAGCAGAATCGTCGTCCGCCGGCCGGGACCGGGGGCGTGGGGAGGCGAAGGTCATGGCCGCTAGACCACTTGTCGCACGACAGCCCAACGAGCGCCTGCAACAGCTGATCCAGGAGGCGAGCTGCTCCAACGCGGGTCTCGCCCGCCGGGTGAACCTGTGCGGCGCCGAGCACGGCCTCGACCTGCGGTACGACAAGACCTCGGTCGCCCGCTGGCTGCGGGGCCAGCAACCGCGCGGCCAGGCACCGGCGGTGATCGCCGAGGCGATCGGCCGCAAACTGGGCCGCGGGGTCTCCGTCGAGGAGATCGGGATGGCCGACGGGAAGAACCTCAGCTCCGGCATCGGGCTCCAGTTCTCGGCCACCCTCAGCGGCGCCCTGGAACAGGTCTGCGAGCTCTGGCGCAGCGACGTCGGCCGGCGGGACTTCCTGACCGGTGCCACCGTCGCCGCCTCGGCGCTGGTCGAGCCCAGCCGGGACTGGCTGATCACCCCGCCGGACCCGGTGGTCGCCCGCAGCGGCGCCGTCCGGGTCGGCCCGTCCGACGTCGCGGCGATCAAGGCGACCACCCAGATGCTGGTCGACCTCGACCACCGCTTCGGCAGCGGGCACGTCCGCCCGGTCGTCGTGCACTACCTCAACAGCGTGGTCTCCGGCCTGCTCAGCGGCGGCTACCGGGACGAGACGGGCCGCCAGCTGTTCGCCGCCGTCGCCCGGCTCACCGAACTCGCCGGCTACATGGCCGTCGACACCGGACAGCCCGGCCTCGCCCAGCGCTACTACATCCAGGCGCTGCGGCTCGCCCAGGCCGCCGACGACCGCGGCTACGGCGGGTACGTGCTCGCCGCGTCGATGAGCCACCTCGCGGCTACCCTCGGCAACCCGCGCGAGATCGCCCAACTCGCCCGCGCCGCCCAGGAGGGCGCCCGCTCGGTCGCCACCCCGACGGCGATGGCCATGTTCTACGCGGCGGAGGCCCGCGGTCACGCCCTGCTGGGGGACGCCCGCGCCTGCGAGGCGGTCGCCGACAAGGCACTGGCCGCGATGGAGCTGCGCAACCCGGAGGAGGACCCGGACTGGATCGTCCACTTCGACGACGCCTACCTGGCCGACGAGCTGGCGCACTGTCACCGCGACCTGGAGCAGGCCGTCCCGGCCGAGCGGTACGCCCGCCGGGCGCTCGACCTGCACCCGCCGACCCGGGTGCGGCGCCGCGCGGTGGACCTCGTCCTGCTGGCCACCGCGCAGTTGCAGCAGCGCGAGGTCGAACGGGCCTGTGAGACGGGCACCCAGGCCGTCCGGCTGCTGAGCGGGCTGCGCTCCAACCGCGGGGTCGAGTACCTGGACGAGTTCCGGCGGCGTCTGGAGCCGTACCGCGAGCACCGGGTGGTGCGCGAGTTCCAGGCCAGGGCGGAGGCCGAGGCGGCCTGACCGCCCGGCCGGGGCCGCGGGCGCGTGAGGGGCCGGTGAGGGTTGTGCCGCCCACGTGGTCACCCGTATCGGTGAACCGGTAGCGTGGGCGCGACATCCACAGGCATGGACGCCCATGAGAACCGACCAGATGTGGTCCGCCGTCAACGAGCGCGCGGAACAACCGAGGAAGACCCGGGTGCACGTACGGGAGACAGAGCACGGGTGGCCGCCGGCCGCCCGCGCGCTGTCGGCTGCCCCGGCGCGCCCGGTGTCACGCACAGGTGAGGAATCGCGTTGAACCAGCGCCGCTCGTATCCCAACTCCGGTGACTTCAACCTGGACGACCTCTTCCGGCCGGAGCCCGGCCAGCAGCAGGGCCAGGCACCGGACCAGCAGCCCGGACAGCAGGGCCAGCAGCCCCTGCAGCAGGGGCAGCAACAACAGGGCCAGCAGCCCGTGCAGCAGGGTCAGCAGCAGGGCCAGTACCCCGGCCAGTACTCCGGCGCCCCGGAGTACCTCGGTGCCCCCCAGGCGCAGCCGCAGCCCCAGCAGCAGTACGCCCCGCAGGCCGACCCGGCGCCCGCGACCCAGTACCTCCCGCCGTACCCCACCGCCGATCCCGGCCAGGGCGCGCCGCAGGCCTACGGCTCCGCCGAGCCCGCCTACGGGCCCGACCAGAGCTACGGCCAGGCCGTGCCGGGCTACCCGCAGCAGCAACAGCAGCAGCCCGGCTACCCGCCCGTCGCCCCCGGCTACGCCGCCACCGCCGAGACGGCCTACACGCCGGCCTACACCCCGGCCGGCGGCGGTGGGGGCGGCCGCCGTCCGTCCGGGCGCCTGATCATCGGCGGTGTGGTGGCCGGCTGCGCCGCCGCGGGCATCCTGGTCGCCGTCCTGATGAGCGGCGACGACAAGCCGACGACCCCGGCGAAGGGGAGCACGCCGGTGGCGGCGACCAGCGCCCCGGCGGCGAGCGGCACGGCCACCGCGGACGCCATGTCACCGGAGGCCAAGGAGCAGGCCAAGGCCCTCTCCGACCTGCTCGAAACCGCCAACGACAGCCGCCAGGCCGTGATCGGCGCGGTGGCGTCCGTGCAGAAGTGCGACAAGCTCCCGGAGTCGCAGCAGGCGCTGACCGACGCCGCCGGCAAGCGCAAGGACCTGCAGACCAAGCTGGCGGCCCTCAAGACGGACAAGCTGACCGGCGGCCCGCAGCTGGCCGACCAGCTCAACCAGGCCTGGCAGGCCTCCGCCACCGCCGACGAGGAGTACGCGGCCTGGGCCGGGGACTCCCAGGCGGGCTGCGACCCGAAGAAGCTGGACAACGCGCACTACAAGACGGCCGTCCAGGCCAGCGGCACGGCCACCACGGCGAAGAAGCAGGCCGCGGGCCTGTGGAACGCCATCGCCGGCCAGGCCGGCCTGCCGACCAAGACCGACGGCGACCTCTAGGCCGGGCGCGCCGTCCCGTCCCGCTCTTGAGGGCGGGACGACGGCCCGTGCTCTCAGCCGGGTGGGGAGAGCCGGCGCCGCCTGAGGTACTCGACGGTGGGCCGAGGCCGGCGGCGGAGCTCCACAGGACGGTCAGCAGCACCGCGCCGAGCGTGGCGGGTACGACGGCTGCGGAGATCGGGACCCGCCGTCCGCGAAGGACCGGGATCCCGCGCGGGAAGACCTCCCCCCGGGCGGCGATCAGACCGACCGCGGTGAACGCCAGCAGCCCGGACACGATCGACAGCAGGACGACGCAGACTTCGGTCGGCAGCCAGGACGGCACCTGCCCCGGATCCCGCGCGGCGCCGTCGTCGAGCGGCACCCGTAGGACGACCGTGGCGATCCGCCGGACGCTGGACGGCAGGACCGTGAACGGGACGACGTGGGCGGCGGTCCGGACGGAAGCGGGCGGGCCCGGGACCATGCGGTCC
>NZ_JBHUWW010000248.1:0-4794 GCF_042669755.1 Kitasatospora sp. NPDC057223
GCACCCCCATCACCCAAACCACCCTCACCACCCACCCCACCACCCCCCAACAACTCACCACCACCCTCCACAACCTCACCAACACCAACGACAACGGACTGCTCCGGACCACCTGGTCGGAACTCCGGCTCGCCGAAGGCGCTGCGGAACAGGGCAGTTGGGCGGTCCTCGGCGAGGACGTCGCGGGCCTCCTGCCGGAGCCGACGACGACCGACGGCTACGCCGACCTGGACGCACTGCTGAGCGCACTCGCCGACGGCGCCCCCGCGCCGGAGCTGGTCCTCGCGCGCATCCCCGACCCCGACCGCGACGCCCCGCTGCCGGCGGCGGTCCGCACGGCGGCCTACCCCACGCTGGAGCTGCTCCAGCGCTGGCTGGCCGCGCCCGAGCTCGACCAGGTCCGCCTGGTGCTGGTCGGCACCGGTGCGGCGGCGGTCACCCCGGGCGAGCACCTGGCCGCACCGGCGCTGGCCGCCGTCTGGGGGCTGGTGCGCTCCGCGCAGGCCGAGAACCCGGACCGCATCACGCTGCTCGACCTCGACGCCCACCCCGGCACCCCGGCCACCGCCGAGACGCTGGCCGCCACCCTCGCCGCCGCCCACGCGGCCGGGGAGCCCCAGCTCGCCGTCCGGAACAACAAGCCGTACACCCCCCGGCTCACGCCCAACACCGCGCCGGCCCTCACGCCGCCGCAGGACGCGCCGAACTGGCGTCTGGAGATCCTGGAGAAGGGCACGCTCGACAGCCTGACCCTGGCGCCGTCCGGCGGGGGCGAGGAGGAGTCGTTGCCGTCCGGCCACGTCCGGGTGGCGATCCACGCGGCCGGCCTGAACTTCCGCGACAGCCTGATCGCACTCGGCCTCTACCCGGAGGACGACGCCCCGTTCGGCAGCGAGGCCGCCGGCATCGTCACCCACGCGGCCGAGGACGTCAGCGACTTCCGGCCGGGCGACCGCGTCTACGGCCTCTTCCCGGGGTCGATCACCCGGTTCAGCACGACCGACCAGCGGTACCTGGCCCGTACGCCCGCGCACTTCACCCACACCGAGGCGGCCACCACGGCGGTGGTGCACCTGACGGCGTACCACGCGTTGAAGCACCTGGCCGACCTGCAGCCGCACCACCACCTGCTGATCCACGCCGCCACCGGCGGTGTCGGACTCGCCGCGCTCAACATCGCCCGCCACATCGGCGCCACCGTCCACACCACCACCAGCGTTTACAAGCAGCACCACCTGGCCGGACTCGGCGTGCCGGCGAGCCACATCAGCAACAGCCGTGACCTCAGCTTCGAGGAGCACGTCAACGCCACCACCGACGGCCAGGGCATCGACTTCGCGCTGCACTCCCTGACCAAGGAGTACACCGACGCCACGCTGCGGCTGCTGGAGCCCCGCAAGGGCCACCTGATCGACATCGGGAAGCTCGACATCCGCGACGCCGACACCGTCGGCCGCGACCACCCCGGCGTCGGCTACTCGTACTTCGACCTGTTCGAGACCGGTCCCGACCACATCCAGCAGCTGCTCAAGGAGCTGACCGCGCTGTTCGAGGCGCGCGTCCTCGAACCGCTCCCGATCACCGCGTGGGAGATCTCGGACGCCCCGGCCGCCCTGCGGCACCTGGCCTCCGGCCGGCACATCGGCAAGCTGGCGCTGACCGTCCCGCAGCCCCTGGACCCGAACGGCACCGTCCTCATCACCGGCGCCACCGGCACCCTCGGCGCCCACGTCGCCCGCCACCTCGCCACCCACCACCACGCCAACCGCTTCCTCCTCCTCAGCCGCAGCGGCACCAACGCCCCCGGCGCCGACCAACTCCTCACCGAACTACGCGAACTCGGCGCCCACGCCGACCTCCTCGCCACCGACACCGCCGACCACCACGCCCTCACCGAAGCCCTCGCCACCATCCCCACCGACCACCCCCTCACCGGCGTCTTCCACGTCGCCGGCGTCCTCGACGACGGCACGCTCGCGGCCCTCACCCCGGAGCGGCTCGACACGGTGCTGCGGCCCAAGGCCGACGCGGCGTGGCACCTGCACCGGCTCACCGAGCACCTCGACCTCGCCGCCTTCGTCCTCTTCTCCTCCGCCGCCGGCACCCTCGGCACCCCCGGACAGGCCAACTACGCAGCAGCCAACGCCGCCCTCGACGCCCTCGCCCACCACCGCCACACCCACGGCCTCCCCGCCACCTCCATCGCCTGGGGACTCTGGGCCGAGACCAGCACCCTCACCACCAACCTCCAGAGCACCGACCGCAGCCGGCTGAACCGCAGCGGCGCCGTCCCGCTGACCACCGAGCGTGGCCTCGCCCTGCTCGACGCGGCACTGCTCAGCCGGCAGTCCGTGCTGACCGCGGTGCAGCTGGACGAGAGCGCGCTGCGCGGTGACGCCGCGGCGGCGCCGGCGCTGCTGCGCGGCCTGCTGCGGGCGCCGGCCAGGCGGGTGGCCGCGGCTGCGGCTGCGGCCCCGAGCGGACCGTCGCTGACGGACCGGCTGGCGCCGCTCAACCCGTCGGCGCGGCGGAACCTGCTGCTGGACCTGGTGCGCGGCGAGGCCGCCGTCGTCCTGGCCCACCCGGATGCCGCCCGGCTGGCGCCGGACCAGCCGTTCAAGGACCTCGGCTTCGACTCCCTCACCGCCGTCGAACTCCGCAACCGCCTGCGTGCCGCCACCGGACTCCACCTCCCCACCACCCTCGTCTTCGACCACCCGACGCCGGAGGCGCTCGCCGCCCGGCTGCTGGCCGACCTGGCCGTCCCGGAGCAGGGATCGGCACAGGCGGACGAGGGCGCGGGCGACGAGGGCGCGGCCGGGCTGCGGGCCCTGGAGGCCTCCATGGAGGAGGCGCTGGCCGCCGGGGCGGCCGTGCCCGGCGCGCTGCTGGGGCGGCTGCGGGTGCTGCTGTCGCGGCTGGAGGCCGGCGGCGTCGAGGAGGCCGGCGCGGACTCCGAGGCGATCGACCTGGAGAACGCCACCCACGACGAGATCTTCGCGCTGATCGACGGCGGCAGTTCCTGACGGAGCGGCAGTTCGGCAACGAGTAGTAGACAACGGCAATCCGAGGAACGGACAGGCAGAGGCGATCATGGCGGACGAACAGAAGCTCTTCGAGTACCTCAAGCGGGCGACGGCCGACCTCCAGGACACCCGGCGGCGGCTCCAGGAGGTGCAGGACCGGGAGAAGGAGCCGATCGCGGTGGTCGGCATCGGCTGCCGCTACCCGGGCGGGGTGAACTCGCCGGAGGACCTGTGGCGGCTGGTCGCCGACGGGGTCGACGCGATCGGCCCGTTCCCGGAGGACCGCGGCTGGGACACCGGCGCGCTCTACGACCCGGACCCGGAGCACTCGGGCACCTCGTACGTCCGCGAGGGCGGGTTCCTCGCCGGGGCCGCCGACTTCGACGCGGAACTGTTCGGGATCAGTCCGCGCGAGGCGCTGGCGATGGACCCGCAGCAGCGGCTGCTGCTGGAGACCGCCTGGGAGGCGGTGGAGCGGGCCGGCCTGGATCCGTCGGCACTGCGCGGGACGCGGACGGGCGTGTTCGTCGGCGCCTCCTCGCACGACTACGCGACCCGGACGCCGACCGTCCCGACCGCCGTCGAGGGGTACGTGATCACGGGTGCGGCCGCGAGCGTGCTGTCCGGGCGGGTGTCGTACGTACTGGGCCTGGAGGGGCCCGCGCTGACGGTGGACACCGCCTGCTCGTCCTCGCTGGTGACGGTGCACCTGGCGGCGCAGTCGCTGCGGCGCGGGGAGAGCACGCTGGCGCTGGCCGGCGGTGTGGTGGTGATGTCGACGCCGAACATCTTCGTGGAGTTCAGCCGGCAGCGCGGGCTGGCCCCGGACGGGCGCTGCAAGCCGTTCGCGGCCGGTTCGGACGGCACCGGCTTCGCCGAGGGCGTCGGCGTCCTGGTGCTGGAGCGGCTGTCGGACGCGCGGCGCAACGGGCACAAGGTGCTTGCGGTGCTGCGTGGTTCGGCGATCAACCAGGACGGTGCCAGCAACGGCCTGACCGCGCCGAACGGCCCCGCGCAGCAGCGGGTGATCCGGGAGGCGCTGGCGAGTGCGGGGCTGACGGCGGACCAGGTGGACGCGGTGGAGGCGCACGGCACCGGCACCACGCTCGGCGACCCGATCGAGGCGCAGGCCATCCTGGCCACCTACGGCCAGGACCGGCCCGCCGACCTCCCGCTGCACCTCGGCTCGATCAAGTCCAACATCGGCCACACCCAGGCCGCCGCCGGCGTGGCCGGCATCATCAAGATCATCGAGGCGCTGCAGCACGGTGAGCTGCCGCGCACCCTGCACCTGGACGAGCCGTCCCCGCACGTCGACTGGAGCGGCGGGAACGTCGCCCTGCTGGCCGAGCACACGCCGTGGCCGGAGACCGGCCGCCCTCGCCGGGCCGCCGTCTCCTCCTTCGGCATCAGCGGCACCAACGCCCACCTGATCCTCGAACAGGCCCCGGAGCAGGCCGACGCCGAGGAGCCGGAGCCGGCCGAGTCCGGGCCGGTGGCCTGGCCGCTGTCCGGGCACACCGAGCAGGCGCTGCGCGAACAGGCCGGCCGGCTGCGCGAGCACCTCGGCGGCACCGAGGCGGACGCCGCGGACGTCGCCCACGCGCTGGCCACCACCCGCGCCGCGCACGAGCACCGCGCGGTCGTGGTGACCGCGGACGCGGCGGAGGCCGACGAGGCGTTGGAGGCGTTGGTGGCGGGGCGTTCGCACCCCGCCCTGCACACCGGCACCGCACGCTCCGGCGGCCGCACCGTCTTCGTCTTCCCC
>NZ_JBHUWW010000249.1:0-4756 GCF_042669755.1 Kitasatospora sp. NPDC057223
CCGCCGGAGCGGGGGGCCTTCGCCGTCGGGCACGGGTCGTCAGCGACCGCGCAGCGAGCGGTACCGCGCGACCAGCGCGGCCGTGGAGCTGTCCAGCGCCTCGGTGCCCTCACCGGTCAGCAGCACGGGCTCGATCCGCTTGGCGAGCACCTTGCCCAGCTCGACGCCCCACTGGTCGAAGGAGTCGATGTTCCAGATCGCACCCTGGACGAACACCTTGTGCTCGTACAGCGCCACCAGCTGGCCGAGGACCGACGGCGTCAGCGAGCCGGCCAGGATGGTGGTGGTGGGGTGGTTGCCCTTGAAGGTCTTGTGCGGCACCAGCTCGGCGGGCACGCCCTCGGCCGCGACCTCCTCCGGCGTCTTGCCGAAGGCCAGGGCCTGGGTCTGCGCGAAGAAGTTCGCGAGCAGCAGGTCGTGCTGGGCGACCAGGCCGGGCAGCAGGTCGGCGACCGGCTCGGCGAAGCCGATGAAGTCGGCCGGGATGACCTTCGTGCCCTGGTGCAGCAGCTGGTAGTAGGCGTGCTGGCCGTTGGTGCCGGGGGTGCCCCAGACGACCGGGCCGGTCTGCCAGCTGACGGGGTTTCCGTCGCGGTCCACCGACTTGCCGTTGGACTCCATGTCCAGCTGCTGGAGGTAGGCGGTGAACTTCGACAGGTAGTGCGAGTACGGCAGCACGGCGTGCGCCTGCGCGTCGAAGAACGCGCCGTACCAGACACCGAGCAGGCCGAGCAGCAGCGGGACGTTCTCCTCCGCCGGCGCCGTCCGGAAGTGCTCGTCGACCAGGTGGAAGCCGTCCAGCATCTCGCGGAACTGCTCCGGGCCGATCGCGATCATCAGCGAGAGGCCGATCGCGGAGTCGTAGGAGTAGCGGCCGCCGACCCAGTCCCAGAACTCGAACATGTTGGCCACGTCGATGCCGAAGTCCGCCACGCCCTCGGCGTTGGTGGACAGTGCGACGAAGTGCTTGGCCACCGCGTCGGTGCCGGCGCGCAGCTCGGTGAGCAGCCAGTCCCGCGCCGAGGTGGCGTTGGTGATGGTCTCGATGGTGGTGAAGGTCTTCGAGGCGACGATGAACAGCGTCTCGGCGGCGTCCAGGTCACGGACGGCCTCGTGCAGGTCGGCGCCGTCCACGTTTGACACGAAGCGGACGTCCAGGTCGCGGGCGGTGTAGGCGCGCAGCACCTCGTAGGCCATCGCCGGGCCGAGGTCGGAGCCGCCGATGCCGATGTTGACGACGGTGCGGATCCGCTTGCCGGTGTGGCCCTTCCACTCGCCGGAGCGGACCTTGTCGGCGAAGGCGCCCATCTTGTCGAGCACGGCGTGCACGGCCGGCACCACGTTCTCGCCGTCGACCTCGACGACGGCGCCGCGCGGGGCGCGCAGCGCGGTGTGCAGGACGGCGCGGTCCTCGGTGGTGTTGATCTTGTCGCCGCGGAACATCGCGTCCCTCAGCCCGGCGACGCCGGTGGCCTCGGCCAGCTCGCGCAGCAGGCCCAGCGTCTCGTCCGTCACCAGCTGCTTCGCGTAGTCCACGTGCAGGTCGCCGACCTGCAGGGTGTAGCGGCTGCCGCGCTCGGGGTCGGCGGCGAACAGCTCGCGCAGGTGCGTCTCGCCGAGCTCCGCCCGGTGCTTCCCGAGGGCCGCCCACTGCGGGGTGCGGTCCAGGGGGGTGCGGCCCGTGGCGGGCTCCGGGCGGGCGTCCAGTTCGGACATCGGAATGCTCCTCGATTCATCTGGGTGCAGATACCGGCAGGCCCAGCGGGAGGGTTGCGCATGGTCCGGCGCGGTACGAGTGGTGCGCCGACTCCGTTGACGGGCTGCCCGGGGCCCAGCCTATGCAACGCCGGAAGACCGCGCGCACATTGCTCGCCGCCCGGACGGGCGCGCCGCCCGCGGAGCCCCGTTCCGGGCCTCAGGTCCGTTCGGAGCGCAGGTCGAGGCCGCGCAGCACCTGGTCGACCATTTCCGGGTCGGCGCCGGGCTCGCTGCGGGCGGCGATCATCTCGCGCCGGGAGGCGGCGATCATCTCCTGCTCGACGACGTGGGCCGCCCGCCACTGGACGGCCCGCTGGCGGGCCTCGGCGGCCTCCTCCTCCGCGTACTTCTCCGGGCAGAGCCGGGCGAGCCGGGAGTGCTGGCGGTCGCGCAGTTTGTCCGCCACCTCGGCGGGCAGTTTGTCCTGCTCCTCCAGTTCGCCGAGCCGGTCGAGGCCCGCCTTGGCGGCCCGCCACCACAGCTCGCGCACCGCCTGTTCGTGGGCGTCGTGATCGGCGTCCAGGTGCAGGAACCGCACCAGCACCGGCAGCGAGAGGCCCTGGACGAGGAGGGTGAAGAGGACCACGCTGAACGCGATGAAGACCAGCCGCCCGCGCTCGGGGAACCCCTCGCCGGAGTGCAGGGTGAGCGGGACGGCCAGCGCCAGCGCGACCGTCGCCACGCCGCGCATCCCGGACCACCACAGGACGACGCTCTCCTGCCAGCTGATCGGGGTGTCCTCCTCCCCGTTGCGCAGCCGCTTGGACAGCCAGCCGGCCGGCAGCAGCCACAGCAGCCGGACGAGCACGACGACGGCGATCACCACGGCGGCGTCGCCGAGCATGCTGGTCCAGCCGGCGCCGGCCTCCTTGAGGACGGTGGCGAGTTCCAGCCCGATCAGTCCGAAGGCGACGCCGGTGATCAGGATCTCGACGATCTCCCAGAACGCGTTGCCGACCAGCCGGTACGCGACCTCGTCGGCGTCGGCGGCCCGTTCGGCCAGGTAGAGGGCGCAGACCACGACGGCGAGCACGCCGGAGCCGTGGATCTCCTCGGCGAGGGTGTACGCGGCGAACGGCACCAGCAGGTTGAGCGCGACCTGCTGGGTGGGGTCCTCCAGCATCCCGGCGAGCTTGCTGTTGAGCCAGCCGAGGCCGATGCCGACGGCCACCGCGAGCACGGCGGAGAGCACGAAGCGCAGCATCGCATGTCCGACCGAGAAGTCGCCGGTGACGACGGCGTCGATGGCCAGGGAGTAGATCACGATCGCGGTGACGTCGTTGAACAGGCCCTCGCTCTCCAGCACGGAGACCAGTCGGCGCGGCAGCCCGACGGCTCCGGCCACGGCTACGGCGGCCACCGGGTCGGGCGGCGAGACGAGCGCGCCGACCGCGATGGCGGCGGCCAGCGGCAGTGCGGGCAGCAGCCAGTGCACGGTGCCCGCGACGGCGATCGTGGTGACCACCACGAGGGCGACCGCGAGCAGCAGGATCGAGCGGATGTTGGCCCGGAAGTAGCGGACGGAGGAGCGCCGGGCGACGGCGAAGATCAGCGGTGGCAGGACCAGCGGCAGGATCAGGTCGGGGTCGATCTCGATGTCGGGGATCTGCGGCACGACGGCCATGACGAGCCCGAGCGCGGTCATCAGGACGGGTTGCGGCACTCCCGTCCGGCGGGCCAGCGGGATGGTGACCACGGAGGTGAGCAGCACCAGGAAGAGCAGTGGCAGCTGGCCCACGGGGAGGTTCCTCTCGGCGTTCGCTTGCGCCGGATCCGTCGTCCGGGCGCGGGTGGCCCCCGACCCCGGGAAAGGATAAGTCGGACAATGCGCTCATCCTTATGCGACACGCCGAATAGCCCTTGACCTCATGCGGACTTCAACTTCCACCATGGTGGGACAACCTGACGACAGGAGAGTCCCCATGAAGGCAGTGACCGTCCCCGAGTACGGCGGCCCCGAAGTCCTGCGGCTGGCCGAGGTGCCCGCACCGCTTCCGGGCCCCGGCGAGGTACGGGTCCAGGTCTACGCGGCCGGGGTGCAGCCCGCCGATCTGGCCGTCCGCTCGGGGTGGACGCCGCCCGGCACCACCGTCGAGCTCCCGGCCGTCCTCGGCAACGAGTTCGCCGGGGTGGTCGACCGGCTCGGCGAGGGCACCCCCGGCTGGGAGGTGGGCGACCAGGTGATCGGCTTCCGGCAGCTCGGCGGGTACGCCGAGTTCGTCACGGTGGACGGCGCCCAGCTGGTCGCCAAGCCCGCCGGCATGCCGTGGGAGCAGGCCGGCTCGCTGTCCGCCTCCGGCCAGACCGCCCACGTCGCACTGAGCGAGCTGAAGGTCGGCGCGGGCGACACCGTCCTCGTCCACGGCGCGGCCGGCGGGGTCGGCACCGTCGCCGTCCAGCTCGCCCGCGCCTGGGGCGCCACCGTGATCGGCACCGCGAGCGAGCGCAACCACGACTACCTGCGCGGGCTCGGCGCGATCCCGGTGACGTACGGACCGGGGCTGGTGGACCGGGTCCGCGCGCTCGCCCCGGACGGGGTGGACGCCGCCCTGGACGCGGCCGGGCACGGCGCCCTGGACGCCTCCGTCGAACTGGTCGCCGACCGCGACCGGATCGGCACCATCACCGACTACCAGGGCGCCCAGCGCCTCGGCGTACTCGCCCTGCGCGGCCCCCGCACCGCGGCCCGGCTCACCGAGCTGACCGAACTGTGGGAGGCCGGCGGCCTGCGGCTGGAGATCGCCGAGACCTTCCCGCTGGGCCGCGCGGCCGACGCCCACCGCCTGGTGGCGGGCGGCCACGTCCGGGGCAAGGTGGTGCTCACGCCCTGAGCGCGGTCCGACGCCGCCCGGGGCCCGGCCCGATTGGCAGATTCCGCCGCTGACCAGGTAATGTTCTCGGCGTCAGGCAGGCGCCGCTAGCTCAGTTGGTTAGAGCAGCTGACTCTTAATCAGCGGGTCCGGGGTTCGAGTCCCTGGCGGCGCACAGACAACCGGAA
>NZ_JBHUWW010000250.1:0-4694 GCF_042669755.1 Kitasatospora sp. NPDC057223
CCGGGGCCCAGGGCCCCGGCCGGCGGTGTCCGGTCACATCGTGCAGGACGAGCCATGACTGCCGGGAAAAACAGAAAGCCGGCCCATCCGGGGATGGACCAGCTCACTGGAGGACCGGCTTACCGGTCTGCGCGTCAGCGCGAGACCTTACCGGCCTTGATGCACGAGGTGCAGACGTTGAGCCGCTTCGGCGTCCGCCCGATCACAGCGCGCACCGTCTGGATGTTGGGGTTCCAACGACGAGGGGTGCGGCGGTGTGAGTGGGAGATGCTGTTGCCGAAGCCCGGCCCCTTGCCGCAGACGTCGCAGTTGGCAGCCACAGGAGTCACTCCAAGACTTCAGATCATTTACGTTCGAAAACCCCGGCTGAACCAACAGGCCACTCGCGTGGACCGGACCGGAACAAGGGGTGAGCCTGGACCGTTCCAGGCAACCGAAGCAGCATACAACGCCTGCTTCCGTTCAACGAAATTACCACGTCCGGAGGGTTTGCCGCGCACCCGGCCGATCCCCGGCCGGCCCGGACGCCCCTCCCACCAGGCCTCCTGCCAGCCACGATCCCGGGCGCCCCCCGATAACCTGCCAGCATCGCCCCGCGCCGCCCCGCTGCCCACAGCCCCGCGCGGCATCCCACCCGGAGGAGACCTGGTGCTGCACACGCTCGACGCCCCGGCCGTGCGGACCTGGTGCCGGCTGGCCCTGAGCTCGCTCGGCCAGGCCCGCGAGGAGATCGACGCACTCAACGTCTACCCCGTACCGGACGGCGACACCGGCACCAACCTCTACCTGACCGTCGAGGCCGCGGCCGCCGCCGTCGAGCACACCTTCACCGCGGCGCAGGACGCCGGGCCGGACGCCGCACCGGACCTCGGCCGCGCCGTCCGGGCGATGGCCAGGGGCGCCCTGATCGGCGCCCGCGGCAACTCCGGCGTCATCCTCGCCCAGTGGCTGCGCGGCACCGCCGAGACCCTGGCCACCGCGGGCGGCGGCGCCGACCAGCTGCGCGCCGCCCTGCTGCGCGCCGCCGAGTCCGCCTACCAGGCCGTCGCCGAACCGGTCGAGGGGACGTTCCTCACGGTCGCCGCCGCCGCCGCCCGGGAGGCCGCCGCGGCGGCCGGCGGCCTCGCCCTGGTCGCCGACACCGCCTACCAGGCCGCCCGGCGCGCCCTGCTGAGGACCCCGGACCAGCTCGACGTGCTCGCCGAGGCCGGCGTGGTGGACGCCGGCGGGCGCGGCCTGGTGGCCGTCCTCGGCGCCCTCGCCGACGCCGTCGCCGGGCACCACCCGATGGGCCCGGTCGCGCTGCGCCAGCCCCTCCCGCCGGTCGGCGCGCTGCGCCCCGCCCACGACTGCGAGGGCCACGTCCGGCCGCCCGGCCCGGGCCACCCCGCGTTCGAGGTGATCTACCTGCTGGACGCCCCCGACCGGGCGCTGCCCGCCCTGCGCAGCACCCTCGCCGGGCTCGGCGACTCCCTGGTGATCGGCGGCGGCGACGGGCTCTGGACCGTCCACGTGCACGTGGACGACGCGGGCGCCGCCGTCGAGGCCGGGGTCGAGGCCGGCCGCCCCTACCGGATCAGGATCACCCACTTCGCCGAGGCCGCCGCCCGCGCGGGCTCCGGCGCCGCCCGCGGCGAGCGCGAGCCGCGCGGCCGCACGGTGCTCAGCGTGGTCAGCGGCGCCGGCCTCGCCGACCTGTGCGAGCGGGCCGGCGCCGCCGTCCTGCACGCCGACCCCGACCGGCCGCCGGCCAGCGCCGAACTCGCCGCGGCGGTGCGCCGGGCCGGCGCCCGCGAGGTCGTCGTGCTGCTCAACGACCCGGAGCTGCGGGCCGCCGCCGGCGCCGCCGCCGACCAGCTGCGCGAGGAGGGCGTCAGGATCGCCGTGCTGCCCACCCGCTCGCCGGTGCAGGGCCTGGCCGCCCTCGCCGTGCACGAGTCCTCCCGGCGCTTCGACGAGGACGTGGTCGCGATGACCTCCGCCGCCGGGGCCACCCGCTACGCCGAACTCGCCGTCGCCGAGGGCGAGTCCTGGACGATGGCCGGCGTCTGCCAGGCCGGCGACGTCCTCGGCCTGATCGACGGGGACGTCGCCGTGATCGGCGCGGACCTCGCGGGGACGGGCGAGGTGGTGCTCGCCCGGATGCTCGCCGCCGGCGGCGAACTCGTCACCCTGATCCTCGGCGAGGGCGCCCCCGCCGGGCTCGCCGAGCAGCTCGTCGCGCACGCCCGCCGGCAGCGGCCCGAGGTCGACGCGGTGGTCTTCGAAGGCGGCCAGGAATCGGCGCCGCTGCTCATCGGGGTGGAATGAGCGCCGGGCGGTGCGCCCGGTTGTCGGTCGCCTGGTGTCCAATTGGTGCGTGATGGGCGCTCTCGATGAATCACTGACCAAGACGGTCGGCGACCGCACCGCCAAGGTGCTCGCCGACAGCCTCAAGCTGCACACGCTCGGCGACCTGCTGCACCACTACCCGCGCCGCTACGTCGAACGCGGCCGGCTCACCAACCTCGACGAGCTGGAGGTGGACGAGCACGTCACCATCCTCGCGAAGATCGAGAAGGTCACGCTGATCCCCTTCCGGGGGCGCAAGGGCGACCGGCTGGAGGTCGTCGTCACCGACGGCCGGGGCCGGCTCAGCCTGGTGTTCTTCAACCAGGGCTGGCGGCAGAAGGAGCTGCACACCGGCGCCCAGGGCCTGTTCGCGGGCAAGGTCGGCCTGTTCAACCGGACCCGCCAGCTCACCTCCCCCGACTACCAGCTGATCGAGGAGAGCGCGGGCACCGACGCCGCCGCGAAGTTCGCGGGCCGGCTGATCCCGGTCTACCCGGCCAGTGCGCAGATGCCCAGCTGGAAGCTGTCGCTCTGCGTCGAGACGGCCCTCAACGGCCTCGCCGGGAACGGCTGGGAGGGTGTCGGCGAGCCGCTGCCCGCCGAACTGCGCGAGAAGCACGAGCTGATCCCGCTCCCCGAGGCCCTCGAACTCATCCACCGCCCGCACACCCAGGCCGACCGCGAGCGCGCCCAGAGCCGCCTGCGCTGGGACGAGGCCTTCGTCCTCCAGGTCGCCCTGGCCCAGCGCCGGGCAGCCGACTCCGCGCTGCCCGCGGTGCCCCGCCCGGCCCGTACCGACGGCCTGCTGGCGGCCTTCGACGCCCGGCTGCCGTTCACCCTCACCGAGGGCCAGCAGACCGTCAGCGCCGAGATCTTCGCCGACCTGGCCGGCTCGCACCCGATGCACCGCCTGCTCCAGGGCGAGGTCGGCTCGGGGAAGACGCTGGTCGCGCTGCGCGCCATGATCACCGTGGTGGACGCCGGCGGCCAGGCCGTGCTGCTCGCGCCCACCGAGGTGCTCGCCCAGCAGCACCACCGCTCGATCGTCGAGATGATGGGCGACCTGGCGGAGGGCGGCATGCTCGGCGGCGCCGACATCGGCACCAAGGTGGCGCTGCTGACCGGTTCGATGGGCACCGCCGCCCGGCGCCAGACCATGCTCGACATGGCCTGCGGCGACGCCGGCATCGCGATCGGCACGCACGCCCTGATCGAGGACAAGGTCCAGTTCCAGGACCTGGGGCTGGTCGTCGTCGACGAGCAGCACCGCTTCGGGGTCGAGCAGCGCGACGCGCTGCGGGCCAAGGGCGAGCAGCCGCCGCACCTGCTGGTGATGACGGCGACGCCGATCCCGCGCACCGTCGCGATGACGGTCTTCGGCGACCTGGAGACGTCCGTCCTCGACCAGCTGCCGGCCGGCCGCTCGCCGATCTCCACCCATGTGGTGCCCGCGGTGGAGAAGCCCAACTTCCTGGTCCGCGCCTGGGAGCGGGTGCGCGAGGAGGTCGGCAAGGGCCACCAGGCCTACGTGGTCTGCCCCCGGATCGGCGACGAACCGGACGACCCGAAGGCGGCCGCCAGGAAGCGCCGGGCGCTGCCCGACGACCCGGAGGACCTGGGTGCGGCGAGCGACGACAAGCGGCCGCCGCTCGCCGTGCTGGAGACCGCCGGGATGCTCGCCGAGGGCCCGCTGGCCGGCCTGCGGATCGAGATCCTGCACGGGAGGCTGCAGCCCGACGCCAAGGACGACGTGATGCGGCGCTTCACGGCCGGCCAGGTGGACGTGCTGGTCGCGACCACCGTCATCGAGGTCGGCGTGAACGTCCCGAACGCCACCGCGATGGTCATCATGGACGCCGACCGCTTCGGCGTCTCCCAGCTCCACCAGCTCCGCGGCCGGGTCGGCCGGGGCAGCGCCCCCGGGCTCTGCCTGCTGGTCAGCGACATGCCGGGGGCCAGCCCCGCGCGCGCCCGGCTGGACGCGGTGGCCGGCACCCTGGACGGCTTCGAGCTCTCCCGGATCGACCTCGAACAGCGCCGCGAGGGCGACGTCCTGGGGCAGGCCCAGTCCGGGGTGAAGTCCTCGCTCAAGGTGCTGTCGGTGCTGGACGACGAGGAGGTGATCGCGACGGCCCGCACCGAGGCCGCCGCCCTGGTCGCCGTCGACCCCCGCCTGGAGGACCACCCGGACCTGCGGACGGCCCTGGCCGGGCTGCTCGACGAGGACCGCGCCGCCTACATGGAGAAGGGCTGACAGCACCGCGCCGCGCGGCCCGGGTGACGCACCCGCCCCGCGGGCGCGCTTGAATGGGGGAGCCCCGCCGGCCGGCCGGCGGGGCTCCCCCACGAGCTGTGTCTTTTAA
>NZ_JBHUWW010000251.1:0-4659 GCF_042669755.1 Kitasatospora sp. NPDC057223
GACGCGCACTGCGCGTCGCCGGCCCTCTCACGTCAGCGGGCCCCGTCCCTTCGTGGCGGACGGGTGTGTGCCGGCGGCGGCGCCCTCCCGCCGGCGCTACGCTGGTCGGCGGACAGAGCAGGTCACGGCCCGTCAGGCACGGTTCGGGGCCGTTCCCGCCGCCCGCTCCCGTTCCCGTTCCGGTGGCCGGAGTGCGGTGGCGGCGGCAGGCTGTGTCGCGACGGCGCCACTGCGACAAGGGAGAACCCCGCATGACCGGCCCGAGCAACGTCCGCTACCGGCCGCACCCGCACATCGGCGGTCGGGCGGCGGCCCTGCGGGAGCTGGCGGCTTGGTACGGCGGGGGGCCGCAGGCGCCCAAGGTGCTCCTGGTGACCGGTGATCCGGGCAGTGGCCGGTCGAGGCTGGTGTCCGGCTTCCTGATGCTCTGCGACCCGGTCTTCCGGGCCGGGGCCGACCTGTCCGCCCTCGATCCCGCGACGGTGCCGCCGGCCGGGTTGCCGGGGCCGCGGGTGTTCGCCGCCGCAGGGGTCGGCTCGGCGCAGCTGCTGTCCCGGGTCGCGGACGAGCTCGCCCCCGGGGCCCGGCTCACCGCCGAGGTGTACGAGCGGTTCGCCGCGCTGGAGGAGGAGAGTCCCGTCGCCGTCGTGGTGACGGACCTCGACCGGGTGGGCATGGTCCGGGCCCGTGACGAGACCGGCCGGGCGACGCGTTCCGTGCTCAGCCCGCTGGCCCAGTCGCCGGGAGTGCGCCTGCTGGCGGAGCTGCCCCGGGCGCAGGCGCAGTGGCTGGCGGAGGAGCTGCCGCCCGAGCAGGTCCGGGTCGTCGACCTGGACGAGGCGCCCTGGGCCGACGGCCCAGGACTGGCGCTGCAGGCCGCGCACACGCTGGGCGGCGGCCTCCCGTTCGCCCCGCCGGGCCCCCGGCTGGACCGGCTGGCCGGCGAGCTGGCCCGGACGGCCGGCAACCCGCTGGTGGTCCGCCTCGCGGCCGGATCGGTGCGCAGCACTCCCGGGGCCGGGCCGCCGCAGTGGCCGGCCACCGTCGGCGAGGCCCTCGACCTGCACGCCCGGCGCAGCGGGGCGGACGAACTGACGCTGCACCGCCTGCTGACCCCGCTCGCGCTGGCCCGGGACGGGGCCGCCCTCCCGCAGGAGTTGTGGGCGCGCCTCGCCTCGGCGGTGGCCGGGCGTGACCTCTCGCAGGCGCTGGTCGACGGCCACACCCTGCTCGGGCCCTTCGTCGAGCCGGTCGAGGGCGCCGGGGCCGTCCGGCTGGTGCACCCGGCCGTCGGCGCCGAACTGCGGGACCGGCTCGGCACCAGTGCCCGGGAGGCGCACCGCCGGATCACCCGCAGCCTGCTGGACACCGTCACCGAGGGCGCCGACGGGCCAGGGCCCGAGCGCTGGGCCCGCGCCCTCCCGTACGTCCACGAGCAGCTCACCGGCCATGCGCTGGAGGCCGGGCTGCTCCCGGGCCTGCTGGCCGATCCGGGGTTCCTGCTGCATGGCCCGCAGGAGTTGCTGCGGGCCGCCGCCGAGCACCTCGACCGGACGGGGGCCGACCTGCCGCCGCTGGCCAGGACCTGGCTGCGCCTCGTTCCGCTGCTCACCCGCAGCGGGGCCGGCCCGGCCCAGCGGGCCGGACTGCTGGAGCACGCGTGCCGCCAGGACGGCCTGCCCGTCCCGGACTTCGGGCCGGGCCTGCCCTGGCACACGCTCTGGTGGCATCCGCTGCCCGAGGTCACGGCCCTCACCGCCGCGTACGGCCCGGACGGCTCGCCCGCCGTGGTGGTGGCGCTGCCCGCGGCGGAGGGGCACACGTACCTCGGGTTCGACGCCGTCACCGGCGCCCCGGTCGCGGACGCCGAGGGGTTGGCCCGGCCCGGGGAGGAGCAGCGCGCCGCCGCCCGGTTCGTGATCGGCCCGGAGGTCGGCCAGGTCCGGATCTGGGGCCGCACCGGGGACGCGCCGGTGGCGGTGTTCCTGTCGCAGTCGCCGCTGACGGCCGCGGACATCACCCCGGACGGCATCCTGCTGCTCGCCGATCCGCACGGCCTCGGCGCGCTGCGGGTGACGGCCGGCGCGGACCCCGGCCGGGCGTAGGCCTCCGGGTCCGGGCGGGCCCGGGAAGCGCCGCCCGGTCAGGCGGCGAGCGCGGACCGGCCCGCGAGGACGATCGCGGTGTGCCGGGCGACCCGCTCGCCGAGGTGCTCGGCGGTGGCGATGTCGGACTTGTGGACCGCGTCCACGCCGCCGTCGGCAGGGGTCGCCGCGGCCGCGCCGGCGTAGAAGCCGAGGCGGTTGAGGTCGTTCTCGCTGGCGGTGGAGGAGTTCCAGCCCGGCTTGAGGCCGAGGTTCACCCAGTGCATGCCGTGCTGGGCCGCGAGGGTCTGGAACCCGGCCAGCGTGCTGGACTTGTCGCCCGACTTGGACGCCGAGTTGGTGAAGCCGGCGGCCACCTTGTCCTGCCAGGAGCCGGTGAACCAGCGCTTGCTGGTGGCCTCGCCGAAGACGTGGAAGGCGCCGGAGGCGGTGCCCATGTAGGTGGGGGAGCCGAAGACGATCGCGTCGGCGGCGTCCAGCTGCTCCCACTGCTCGTCGGTGATGGTGTCCACGGCGATCGACAGGACCTCGGCGCCGGCCTCGGCGGCGCCCCGGGCTACGGCCTCGGCCAGGACGGCGGTGTGGCCGTAGCCGGAGTGGTAGGCGATGGCGACGGTGGGGCGGGGGGTGGTGGTCATGGCGCGGTGACTCCTCGGTCGGGGGGAGGGCAGGGCTGGGGTAGGCGTCGGGCGGGTGCCCCGCTCGACGGTCTCCAATATAGACCAGGTCTCTATTGGTTACCAAGGGCGAATCGGAGACCGCCGGGTTACCCTGGAGTCATGACGATCGAGGAGCATGGCACCGGCGTCGCACGGCCGAGCCCGGGGCAGGCCGGTCCCGGGCAGCCGGCGGACGACGGGCCCGCGCAGGAACTCGACGTCTTCGGCCAGGCCTGCCCCAGCCGCGGCATGTTCGCCGAACTCGCCGACAAGTGGTCGCTGCTGATCCTGATGAGCCTCGCCAAGGTCGGCGAACAGCGCTTCTCCGAACTCCAGCGCTCCGTCGGCGGTGTCAGCCGCAAGATGCTCACGCAGTCGCTGCGCACCCTGGAGCGGCACGGCCTGGTGCGCCGCACCGTGTACCCGCAGACCCCGCCCCGGGTGGCCTACGACCTGCTGCCGCTCGGCCGCGACCTCGCCGGGCTGGTGTCGCCGCTGGGCCGCTGGACGGAGCGCAACACCCCGCAGATGCTGGCCGTGCGCGAGGAGTTCGACCTCGCGCACGACGGGCCGCCGGCCGGTGTGCGGGGCGACTGAGCCGGCGTCGCGACTGATTTCACTTTCCGGCCGATGACCATGTACTCTCTTCCTTGTTCGACCGGTTCGCCCCTATAGCTCAGTCGGTAGAGCGTCTCCATGGTAAGGAGAAGGTCTGCGGTTCGATTCCGCATGGGGGCTCCACGAAGAAGGACCCTCGCCATCGGCGAGGGTCCTTCTCGTTTACCGGGTGTATGGTCGCCCCCGCGCGGGTGCGCCCTGGCGGACGGGGGCCCGATGCGCTCTGATGGTGCGTCACACCCGCGTCATGCCCGCGTCACCCGCGCTCCGGACGTCCGGAGCGGGCTGCCGGCGGGTGCGCCCCGGACGGGGCTGCCGGATCGGACTGGAGGGCGCCGTGGGCGTTCGGCTCGTGGTGGTCGACGACCACCGGTTGCTCGCCGAGGCGCTCGCCGCCGCCCTGCAACTGCGCGGCCACCGGGTGCTCGCGGTCGGCTCCCCGGCCGGCGCGGCCTTCGACCTGGTGGCCGGCCGCCGCCCCGAGGTCTGCCTGCTGGGGATCGCCGCACCGGGCGAGGCCGGGGCCTTCGACGCGCTCCGGCGGATCCGCCGCGAGCGGCCTGAGATCGCCGTGATCGTGCTCGGTCCGATGGGTGAACTGCACTGTGTGGCAGGGGCGTTCGCCGCCGGTGCGGCCGGCTACGTGCGCAGCGACGAGCGGATCGACGTGGTGGAGCGGGCCGTCGCGAGAGTCCGCGCGGGCGAGGCCGCGGTGGCCGTCGAACTGCTCAGGTGCGTGTTCGAGCAGCTGCTCAGACCGGTCACCGAGCCGGACGACGAGGCCGTCATGCTGCTCCGCCTGCTGACCCGGCGTGAGATCCAGGTCCTCGTCCGGATCGCGGAGGGCGAGGACACCCAGGCCATCGCGGACGGCATGGGGATCGCCGCCAGCACGGCCCGCACCCATGTGCAGCGGGTGCTGGCCAAGCTCGGCGCGCGCACCAGGCTGGAGGCGGCGGCGGTGGCGGCCCGTACCGGCCTGCTGGAGCGGATGACCCGCGGCTGACGTGCGGCCGGGGCCGGGGCCGGGGGCGGGCGGGGCAGCCGCCCGGCCGGGGGACAATGGCCGGGTGCCGGGAGGGATCGGTCCGGGAGGGATCCGTCCGGCAGTGTTCGGCAACGAAGTGTTCAGCGACGAAGTTTCATCAACGATGTGCCGTCCGAGGCGGCGGCAGGTCGCCTGTGGGAGGTTGCAGCATGAGCAAGTACCTGGTCACCGGTGGTGCCGGTTACGTCGGCAGTGTGGTGGGCGCGCACCTGCTGGAGGCGGGTCACCG
>NZ_JBHUWW010000252.1:0-4632 GCF_042669755.1 Kitasatospora sp. NPDC057223
CCGGGGCGGCGGGCGGGGCGGCGGGCGGCGCCGCGCGCACCGAGCAGGTCAGCGTCGGCGCGGGCGGGGTCCGGGCCGACGCCCAGGCGTTCGGTGAGGCGATCAGCGCGGACGGCCGCTTCGCGGTGTTCAGCTCGGAGGCCGACAACCTGGTGCCCGGGGACACCAACGGCTTCTACGACGTGTTCGTCCGGGACCTCCGCAACGGCCGCACCGAGCGGGTCAGTCTGGGCACCGGCGGCGTCCAGGGCAACGCGTTCTCCTCCGACGGAGCCGTCAGCGCCGACGGCCGGTACGTCGCCTTCACCTCGGACTCCGACAACCTCGCGCCCGGGGACGCCAACGGGACCTCGGACGTCTTCGTCCGGGACCGCCTGACCGGGCGCACCGAGCGGCTCACCACCGGCGACCCGGCCCAGCAGCAGCCCGGTGGCTCGGACTCGCCCTCGATCAGCTGGAACGGCCGCTACGTGGCCTTCGCCTCCGGCCGCAGCGACCTGGTGCCCGGGGACACCAACGGCGTGGCGGACATCTTCGTGGCCGACCGGTGGACCGGCAGCACCACCCGGGTCACCGTCGGCGCCGACGGGAGCGAGGCCGACCGCGCCTCCACCCAGCCCGTCATCTCGGCGGACGGCAGCACCGTGGGCTTCATCTCGCGCGCGGGCAACCTGCTCCCCGCCGGACCGGACTCCGCCGGAGCCGCCCCGGCGGCCCGGCCGTCCGAGCAGCCGGTCGCGGCCGGCGCCGGGGGAGCCGACCCGCAGATCACCAAGCCCCGGGTCTACCCCTTCTACGTGCGCGACCTGCGGGCCGGGCGCACCACCGGCGGCAGTGTCGGCGCCGACGGCACCCTGACCTGGGCCAACTCCGGATCGCTCAGCGCGGACGGCCGGTACGCGGTCTTCACCTCCAACTCGCCCGACGTGCTGCCCGGTGACGGCAACGGCGAGATCGACGTCTTCGTCCGCGACCTGGCCACCGGCCGGACGCGCCTGGTCAGCGCGGCGGCCGACGGCACCCCGACGAACGGGCCCTCCTACAACGGGGTCGTGTCGGCCGACGGCCGCCGGGTGTACTTCTCCTCCTACGCCGACAACCTCGTCCCGCAGGACACCAACGCGGCCGAGGACGTCTTCCGGCGCGACCTCTGGACGGGCCGGGTCGAGCGGGTCAGCGTCGCGGCGGACGGCACCCAGTCCCCCGGCTCCTCCTACCTGCCGGAGATCGACGCGCTCGGCACGACCGTCCTGTTCGACTCCGACGACGGCACGCTCGTGCCGCAGGACACCGACGGCCACCCCGACGTGTTCCTCCGCAGGCTCCCGCTGGGCTGACCGCGCGGGGCCGGCCGGGTGATCTTCGCGCGGGTCGCCGGTCTGCGGGGCCGGCGACCCGGCGCTCCCGGCCGAGAGTACGGGCATGAGACCAGCCCGTCCGTCCTCCCTGCTGCGCCTCGGCGCGGTCACCGCGGTCACCGTGCTCGTCGCCCTCGGCTCCCCGGTCACGGCGGCCGACGGTGCGGCGGGCGACGGCGGCCACCGCCGGCCCTGTACCGGCTCCCTCCCGCCCCGCGGCGGCCCGGCACTCGACGTCCTGCGGATCGCCGAGCAGGCCAAGACGGAGCTGGACCTCAAGTCCGTCATCCTGCGGGTGACCGCCGACGGCCGCGAGGTCGTCACGGCCGCGCTCGGCGAGTCGATGACCGGAGTGCCCGCCGACCCCGCCATGCACTTCCGCAACGGCAACGTGGCGATCAGCTACCTGGGCACCGTGCTCCTGCGACTGGTCGACGAGGGCACGGTCGGCCTGGACGATCCCGTCGCGCGCTGGCTGCCCGGCCTCCGGGACGGCGACCGGATCACCCTGCGCATGCTCGCCGACTCCACCAGCGGGCTCGTCGACTACGTCACCGCGCCCGGCTTCGGCGACACCGTGTACGCGGACCCGTTCCGGCAGTGGACGGCCGAGGAGCTGGTGGCCGTCTCGACCGGCAGGCCGCCGTGGTACGAGCCGGGCACCAACTGGAGCTACTCGCACGCCAACTTCGTCCTCCTCGGCGCCGCCCTGGAGAAGATCACCGGAACGCCGCTGGACGTCCTGCTCCAGCAGAAGATCATGGGCCCGCTCGGGCTGGACGAGACCCGCAACAGCTTCACGCCCGACATTCCGGCGCCCGTCCTGCACGCCTTCACCGCCGACCGCGGGACGTACGAGGAGTCCACCTTCTGGAACCCCTCGTGGACCACCGCTCCCGGCGCGGTCCAGACCACCGACATCTGCGACCTGGCCCGCTCGGCCGCCGCCATCGGCTCGGGCGAGCTGCTCTCCCCCGCCGCCCGCCAGGAGCTGCTGAACCCGGGGACGGTGGGTCTGGGCCACCCGACCGACACCTGCCCGGCCGAGGTCTGCCTCCCGAACACCGAAGCCACCCACTACGGCATGGGCCTGCTCGTGCTGGGCGACTGGGTGGCCCAGCACCCGCTGTTCTTCGGCTACGCGGCCGCCCAGGCCTACCTCCCCTGCGAGCACCTGGCCATCGCGGTGTCGACCACCAAGGGGCGCGGCACCCCGGAGGGCCACACCGCCCAGGTGGTCACCCAGCGGATCGCCGCCGCGCTCGCCCCGGACCACCCGATCCCCGCCTTCGGCTGAGCCGGCTCCCCACAGTCGGCCCGCGGCGCGGCGTTCACCCGATCGGCCGCGCCGCGTTGCGGCGCCCACCGGCCCTGGGAAGCGTGGGCCGAGGGCCCGCACGCCCCCGGCCGCGCGGGCCGCTCCCCCGCGGCCGTTGGCCGGCGACCGAGGGAGTGGGCGTGTACTACAGCAGCGGGAACTACGAGGCGTTCGCCAGGCCGCGCAAGCCGGAGGGAGCCGAGCGCAAGCGGGCCTGGTTCGTCGGCGCCGGGCTCGCCTCGCTCGCCGGCGCCGCCTTCCTGGTCCGGGACGCCCAGGTGCCGGGCGATCACATCACGATCCTTGAGCGCCTCAAGCTGCCCGGCGGAGCCCTGGACGGGATCAGGGAGCCCCGGAAGGGCTTCGTGGTCCGCGGCGGCCGCGAGCTGGAGGACCACATGGAGTGCCTGTGGGACCTCTTCCGCTCGGTGCCCTCGCTGGAGGTCGAGGGCGCCTCGGTGCTGGACGAGTTCTACTGGCTCAACAAGGACGACCCCAACTACTCGCTGCAGCGCGTCACCGAGCGCCGGGGGCAGGACGCCGGCACGGACGGCCGGTTCGCCCTGAACGACCGCGCCCAGAAGGACCTCGTGAAGATCTTCCTCGCCACCCGCGAGGAGTTGGAGGGCAAGCGGATCGACGAGGTGTTCGGCCGGGACTTCCTGGACAGCAACTTCTGGCTGTACTGGCGCACCATGTTCGCCTTCGAGGAGTGGCACGGCGCCCTGGAGATGAAGCTGTACCTGCACCGCTTCGTCCACCACGTCGGCGGGCTGCCGGACCTCTCGGCGCTGAAGTTCACCAAGTACAACCAGTACGAGTCGATGGTCCTGCCGCTGACGCGCTGGCTGATGGACCAGGGGGTGACGTTCCGCTTCGGCACCGAGGTCACCGACATCGACTTCGACCTCACGGCGGGGCGGAAGCTGGCGACCCGGGTGCACTGGACCGAGGCCGGCCAGGAGGGCGGCACCGACCTGGGCGAGGACGACCTGCTCTTCACCACGATCGGCTCGCTCACCGAGAACTCCGACAACGGTGACCAGCACACCGCGGCCCGGCTCGACGAGGGCCCGGCCCCGGCCTGGGACCTCTGGCGCCGGATCGCCGCCAAGGACCCGGCGTTCGGCCGCCCCGAGGTGTTCTGCGGGAACATCCCGGCCAGCAAGTGGGAGTCGGCCACCGTCACCACCCTCGACCCGCGGATCCCGCGCTACATCCAGAAGATCGCCAAGCGCGACCCGTTCGGCGGCGGTGTCGTCACCGGAGGCATCGTCACCGCCCGGGACTCCGGCTGGCTGATGAGCTGGACGGTCAACCGCCAGCCGCACTTCAAGCAGCAGTCGCCGGACCAGATCGTGGTCTGGGTCTACGGCCTCTTCGTGGACCGGCCGGGCGACTTCGTGCGCAAGCCGATGCAGGACTGCACCGGCGAGGAGATCACCCGGGAGTGGCTGTACCACCTGGGCGTGCCGGTCGAGGAGATCCCCGAGCTCGCCGCGCAGGGCGCCACCTGCGTGCCGGTGATGATGCCCTACATCACCTCGTTCTTCCTGCCGCGGCGGGCGGGCGACCGCCCCGCCGTCGTGCCGGAGGGCGCGGTGAACTTCGCGTTCATCGGCCAGTTCGCCGAGACCGGCCGGGACTGCATCTTCACCACCGAGTACTCGGTGCGCACCGGCATGGAGGCCGCCTACCGGCTGCTCGGCGTGGAGCGCGGCGTGCCCGAGGTGTTCGGCTCGACCTACGACATCCGCAAGCTGCTGGCCGCCGCGAGCCGGCTGCGGGACGGCGCCGAACTGGACCTGCCCGGACCGGCCTTCGTCCGCAAGCACCTGCTGCACCGCCTCGACGCGACCGAGATCGGACAGCTGCTGGAGGAGTTCGACCTCCTCGGCGAACCCCCGCAGTAGGAGCGCGAGGTCGCGGCACCGGTCCCTGGTCCCGGGGCCGCGA
>NZ_JBHUWW010000253.1:0-4622 GCF_042669755.1 Kitasatospora sp. NPDC057223
GCCCCGGACTTCACGTCCGGGGCCCGCTGTCGTTATCCCGACCAATGTCAGGGCTCCGCCCGCGGGTAATGGTGTGGGGGAGAAGTGGTCTGATCCTGTCAGCCCCCGGGGGGATGGCCGCATCTGCGGCGGGTGTTCACGAGTAGGGCTGACCAGCAGTGGACGGGGTCCTTGAAGATCGCTTCCCGTTTGCTTGGTGATCGTTTCCGGAGCCGGCTGTCGGAGTCGGGTGTCATGCTGCCGGTGGAAGAGGGCGGCAACGGTTTGCGAGGGCTGACTGCGATGGGTTTCGAGGGCCAGGTCTGGCGTCTGGTGAGCCAGGATGAGCCAGTGGGCGAGATCGTGATCGAGGAAGCCGACTTTCCATGGCTTCGCGGTCGCTTCATCGCAGGTCCGGCCTTCGCGGCGTTCGAGCCGCTGTTCACCCGCTCAGGGGTACTGGCCGACGCGGAGGACTGGGAGGGCTTCGAAGGCGTCTACGAGGAGATCACGAAGGCTCTGTCCTTGGTCTCACCCTCAGGACCAGTGGCCGACTTCCTGCTGCACATTCAGGACGGTCATTCCTGGTTCCGGTGGAGCGACGAGCCGTTCGACGGCGGGGAGGCCACGGTGATCGCGTCGTGAACGGTCCGAGGACATCGGTGAACAGCGGAGTCGACCCTGGCCTGCCGGTGATGGCATGGGAGCGGTTCTGGCAACTCATCGAGGTTCTCGGCTGCAAGGCCGGCATCGAGACCTGCCAGGGCTTCGAGGAGGGCTGCGCACGCCTGACCGCGATTCTCTCGTGCGAGCCGGTGGGCCAGATCATCGGCTTTGGTGAGCGTCTCGCGGAAGCTCTCTACCGGCTGGACCAGGAGCCGTTCGGCACGCTGCCCGTCGTGGGGATGGGGTTGTCCGACGGCTCGCCGTTTCCGCAGTCGGACGACAGCTTCCTGTACTCGCGGGCTGCTGTTGTGGCTGCCGGCCGCCAGGCATACGAGAGTGTCTTCGGCCATCCGGAGCGGTTCGCGCCGTTCACCGCGCTGCAATGCGAGGAACTGCTCTACGTCCACGAGGAGGCATTTGAGCAGGCGACCGGAACAGAGTGGGACCGCCTCACCCGCTACGACTACGAGTCCTGCTCCAACAA
The DNA here is from genome assembly GCF_042669755.1 of Kitasatospora sp. NPDC057223. NCBI lineage: Bacteria > Bacillati > Actinomycetota > Actinomycetes > Kitasatosporales > Streptomycetaceae > Kitasatospora > Kitasatospora sp. NPDC057223. The sequence continues at coordinate 1,130 of NZ_JBHUWW010000253.1, forward strand.
GGACGGCTGGCCCGAGCTCCATAGCTGAGCACCGTCCGCCTCAGAGCCGGTGATCGTTTCCCGGAAGGATCGGACGGGATCTCGTGACCATTCACGAGCCGGGCTCGTGAACAGTCGCTGCGGGGCGGGCGTGGGGTTCTAGGAAGAGGCCGAGGAGGCCGGCGGGCACGGGCTGCTGACCGGGGTCTGGACGGGGCCCGCGTCCGGCCGGGCGCGGGCTGGGAGTGGGTACCTCGCCGCCACCATGAACGCCGCCGCCGAGCTGCTCCCCGTCGGCGATCGGCCGGAGCGGGTGACCGCCCTCGCAGTGGCCGGCAGTGACCGCCTCTCGGAGCGCCGCGCGGCGTTCGCGACCTTCTCGGCCTCCACCGGAGAGCGGCCCGGGGAAGAGGGTGAGGAGTGCTGCATCATCTGCAACAGCCGGCTCCTGAACGAGGGCATCGACGTGGCCGCCGTGGATGCGATCGTCTTCGCCGACCCCAAGTCCTCGGTCATCGACGTCGTCCAGGCCGTCGGCCGGGCCCTGCGCCAGTCCTACCGGCAGGGCAAGGTGTCCTGGGTCATCATCCCCGTCTACCTGCCCACCCCCGAGGCCGGCGATGACACTGCGGCCGCCGACCCGGCCGAGATCCAGGACGCGGGCGAGGCCGTGAAGGCGGAGGCCGAGGAGGAGATCGAGGCGTCCTCCTTCCGCACCATCTGGCGCGTCCTGCGCGCCCTGGCCGCCCACGACGCCCGCGTCGTCGGCCGCATGACCGAACTGCGCACCAAGCGGGCGGGGGAGAAGGACCACACCGTCGTGTCGGAGGCCGACGCCGACGCTGGCCAGGATGGTGTCGAGCAGCCGGCGGGGGAGTCGCCGGTGGACTGGCTGCGGACGACCGAAGGAGCTTCCCCCTTGCGGCCTACCGGCACGCCGACGGCGAGCTGATGATGCCGGCCACTCCCGTGACCGCGGTGGTGGTCAGTTCTGTGTGCGTCGGAGCAGTTCGTCGTCGGAGCAGGTCTGGTCGGGGTCGACCACGAGGCAGAGGTTGACGCCATCGGAGTCCTTGCGGATGCCGGCCTGGATGCCGCAGGCAGCGATGGCCTCCTTGCCGGCAGGGTTGAGTGCCATCCAGTTGCTCCGGTCGACGCCTGTGCCGGTGTCCACGCCGGACAGGTCGACGAGGTGCCACCTTCCCGTGCTCAGGGCGTCCGCGCAGCCTCCGGGGAGGGGCAGTCCCTCGGTGACGTGGCCCGCCGTGAAGGTCCCGTCGGTGCTGAAGGAGAAAGCTGCGCCCTTCGGGTTCTTCCAGGTCCCGGTGATGTCGGATCTGCCGGCGGCGAAGTCCGCTCCACCAGAGGTGCATCCGCTCAGCAGTGCCGCTGCCGCGATGATCGCGGCAGCGGGCGTGTATGCCACGAGGCGGCGGGGGTTCACGGGGAGTCCATCCTGATCGATCGTTGTGCGTGTCCGCCGGCTGGGGCCACTCGTGCTGCCGGGCGCCAGGAGCCCCGCACTGCGCTATTCGAGCACGAAGGGGCAGTCGGCGTTCACATCGGCCGGCCGGTACGACGGTCCGCCAAGGACGGTGCCGTCCGGACGGCGTTCGGGTGCCCGCAGCGACAGGCCGACCAGCTGGTCACCCCCTGGCCATGGTCGGGCCGGATCACCCGGCCGCCTCCGGGCGCGGCCACCCTGACCGGGTGACCACCACGACCAGCCACGCCGCCTCTCGCGCCGCCGTCGAACGGCTGCGTGCCTAGGCTCCCACCGGCTTCCGTGCCGACCTCCTCGACCGCGTCCGCGAGGTCGCCTTCGCCACCGGCTGGCTGCGCCTGGACGACGACGCGTGCCACGAGGTGCTGCTCGTTGACGTGCCGCGCTGGGCGGCTGCCCGGAGGAGCCTCGTCGTGTACGACGACGAGGACGACCCCGAGTGTTACGGCCGGCCCGTCGAGCGGGTTCGTCGACGTCGACACCTGCCGGGCCCGGACCGCTGACCTCGCCGCCTCCTGAACGGCCGGGCGGCCACAGCGGCTGGCTCAGGGAATCCTCGGTGGGTTCCCATCGGGATGATCCGAACCTTCAGTCACCCAGAGCGGACCCGACAGCGCAAATCCGAACAAGGCCGGCAGCCCTTTACGTGCGGATCGTGGCTGAACTGGGCAAATCGGTTGAGTGCGAGGCCAGTTCGCGATCGGCTCCGGCGGTCCCGGTAAATTCCCTCGTGAGCCGAGTGGTGATGAGGTGCCCGGCCAGTGGTCCTTCCACACGGCCTGTATAGGATTCCGGGCACTGGTTTGCCATCAAATGAAACGTTGAGAGCCCCCCTCATGCTGATATCCGCGGCCCCGCCCACGCAACCACCCGAGCCGCCTCAGGTTGCCACCGCGCCGTCGGCGAAGGCCGTCCCGGAAATTCCTCGGAGGGTGGCCTACTTTGACAACGCGAAGGTGCTGGCAATCCTGCTCGTGGTCTGCGGGCACTTCTGGGAGCCACTGGTAGGCCGGTCGCACGAGCATCTGATACGCGCGCTCTACCTTCTGGTCTATGCCTTCCACATGCCTGCCTTCGTGCTGATGTCGGGTTACTTCTCCCGGACGTTCACGGGCCGTCCGGACCAGCTGCGGCGCCTGCTCACCGGTGTCCTCGTTCCCTTCCTGGTGTGGGGCACCGCGCTGGAGGTGTTCACCGCCCACCTGGAGGACCGGCCGGTCCGGCTCGCACCGCTCACGCCGGTATGGATCACTTGGTTCCTGGTCTCGCTGTTCCTGTGGCGGCTGACGGCGCCGGTGTGGCGCGCCCTGCGGGCCCCGGTCCTGGTCTCGGTTACCGTCGCGATGGTCTCCGGGGCCTACTCGCTCGGCGCGCAGCTCTCCATCACCCGGACGCTGCAGTTCCTGCCGTTCTTCGTCATCGGTCTGACCGTGCCGGAGTCGTTTGTCGAGCGGTTCACGCGGGCGCGCTGGCCGCGGGTCGCGGCGGTCCCGGTCTTCGCCGCCGGCGCGGTGGCGGCGTACCTGCTGGCGCCCCGGCTGGACCAGGTGGTCTGGTTCTACCGCAGCGCGGGGGCCCCGGACCTGCACGTCTCCTACCAGCGCTGGCTGCTCTGCGCGGGCGCACTCATGCTGGTAGCCCTGGTATTGACGGCGGCCTTCCTCGCCCTGGTGCCCCGCCGGAACAGCGTGCTGAGCAGGCTCGGGGCCGGAACCATGTATGCCTTCCTGGTGCACGCGTTCGTCCAGCGCTGGCTGGTGTCGACGCACTTCTACGACCGGCCGTTCTGGCACCACGCCCAGGGTCAGGCGGTTCTCACGCTGGCCGCCGCCTCGCTGGCGCTCCTCCTGTGCAGCCCGCTCCCGGCGCGGCTACTGCGGCCCCTGGTCGAACCCCGGCTGGCCTGGATGTTCCTTCCGGACGGGAGGGGCCGCAGGGGCCGGCATTCCTGAGCACTATTTCTGGGCTGCGTGCCCGGTTGCGTGGGTGGCCCGCTGCACATCTGTGCAG
>NZ_JBHUWW010000254.1:0-4610 GCF_042669755.1 Kitasatospora sp. NPDC057223
CCCATACCACCCCACCCCCCCTATCCGTTTTTTTTGGTTGTTTGGGGGGTTTTTTTTTTTTTTATACCCCCCCGCGGGGGGGGGGGCCCCCCCCCCCGCGCGGGCCGCCCCTTTCGTTAGCCTCGGGCCCATGCCGTCATCCTCCAAGCCCGCCCGCCGCGTCCGCGGCTACGACCCGGCCAAGGTCGGGGCCGCGCTCGCCGCCCAGACCGGGGCCCTGCGCGCCGCCGTCCGCCGGGTGTGCGCCGACCCGGACGCCGAGGCCCTGCTCGCCCGGCCGACCCGCCTCGGCGGGTGGACGGTGCGCGAGCTGGTCGCCCACCTCGCGCAGCAGGTCGGCTGGGTGCCCCGGCACCTGGACGAGCCGCCGCAGGGCCTGGCGCCGCTCAGCTTGCTGCAGTGGGTCGCGGCCGTCGGCTCGGTCGCTCCCGCGCTCGACGCCGCCGCGCGGGACCGGGCGGCCGGCGAGTTCGGCGCGGACCCCGCGCGGGTGGCGGCGCTGTTCGACGCCGAGGCCGACGCGCTGCTGGCGCTGCTGGCCGGCGGGGCCGCCACCGACCCGGGCCGCCGCTTCGAGATCCGGCTCGGGTCGATGCTGCTCACCGACATGCTGGTCACCCGGCTGGCCGAGACGGTCGTGCACGCCGACGACCTGGCGCACGCGCTGGGCATCGAGGAATTCCCGCACGACCGGCAGGCCCTCGCGGCCGTCAGCAGGCTGCTCGCCGACGCGTTCGCGGACCAGGCGCCCGGCGGGTCGGTCGAGCTGCGCATCCCGCCGTACGCTGTCGTCCAGGGCGTGGCCGGCCCCCGGCACACCCGCGGCACCCCGCCGAACGTGGTCGAGACCGACCCGCTGACCTGGATCCGGCTCGCCACCGGCCGGGCCGACTGGGCGGCGGCCGTGGACGAGGGCGCGGTGAGTGCGAGCGGTGAGCGCAGCGACCTGAGCGGCTACCTGCCGGTGATGGCCTGACGGCCCGGCGTCCTGACGGTCCGACGTCCTGACCGGCCGTCGGTGCGGGCGGACCGGTCCGCACCGGTCCGCACCGGTCCGCGCTCGGCTCGGCACGGTAAGTATGCTCATCGTTCGAGCGGGTGGGGTCGTCGCTCGTCGCTCATCGAACGTCAGGCCCCGGAAAGACTGCTGCCCTTGACCTGCCGGCCAGGGGCAGGACGGACCGGACGACAGGGGCAGGTCATGACGGAGGAAGGGCAGTGGATCCCACCCCTTCGCGCGGGTCGCAAGCCCGCGGGGCTGGCGCTGCTCGGCTGGCTGGCGGACACCCGGGCACCGCGGCTGTGCCGGGTGTCCGGTGCACCCGGCAGCGGCAAGAGCCACCTGCTCGACTGGCTGGTGGCCGCCGGCACGAGTGACCGCACCCCGGCGGACCGGCGGATCCAGGTGGTCGTACCGGCCGCCGGGTACTCGGTGCGCTCGCTGGTCTGGTCGATCGGCTCCCAGCTCGGCGTCGTGGCGGGCACCGTGCCGGAACTGCTGACCGCCCTCGCCGAGGACGGCCGGCCCACGGTGGTCTGCCTGCCCGGACTGAACCGGGCGGCCGACCCCGCCCGGGTCGTGTCCGGGCTCCTCAACCCGCTGCTGGAACTGCCCCAGCTCCGCCTGCTGGCCGAGGCGCCCACCGGCAGCCCGGAGGCCGCCGCCCTCGCCCGCTCCGCCGTCCCCGAACCGGCCGTGCTGGACCTGGACGACCCGCAGTGGACCGACCGGGCCCGCTTCGGCCGCTGGTGCCTCAAGGAGGACGCCGACCCGGCGCACTACCCCAACCCCGGTGCCGCACTGCGGCGTTCGCCCGAGCCCGAGCAGCCCGGCCTGGCCGAGCTGGCGGCCAGGATCCCCGCCAACCCGGACGGGTCCCCCGACCTGCTCGCCGCCGGGCCCGAACTGCTCTCCGAGTTCTGGACGGCCGCCGCCCGCGAGGGCCACGCAGGCCGGCTCCAGGCCGACCCGCTGCTGCTCGCCCTGGCCGGCCCGGTCGCCGTCACGGCCGCGCTGGAGGACGAGGACGGCCCGATCGTCCGCGCCTGGCACGCCGCGGGCCCGGCCCTGATCGGACCGACCTCGCCCGCCGACCGGGCCGCCACCCTGCGCACCCGCCTGCTCGGCGCCGACGAGGCCGCCGCCGCCCGCCTCGCCACCGTGCCCGCGTCGTGGGCCGGGGAGTGGGCGCTCTGGCAGCCCGCCGGGGACGCCTGGCCGGGCCCGGTGACGGCGCTCGCCGTCGGCCACGGCCCCTACGCCGGGCAGCTGCTGGTCGCCGACCCGGCCGGTGAGATCCGCACCCTGGAGGCCGCCACCGGCCGGCCGCGCGGCCGGCTCGTGGTGAACGGCCCCAGGCCGCTGCGCGCGCTGGCGGCCACCGCCGGCGGGACGGTCGTCCTGCTGGACGCCCGGGGCGGCACCGAGCTGCTCCCGCCGGCCCAGCCCGCCTCCGGCCTCGACCCGTACGCGCTGGACGGCGCGCTCGGCCTGCTGCGCAACACCGCCGGTGCCGAGCTCAGTGCGCTGGCCGCCGCCCCCTGCCTGCCGGGAGCGCCGCCCGCCGTCGGCGACGTGCGCGGTGCCGTGCACTGGGCGGAGGGCGGCGCCGTGCTCAGCGAGCGGCTGCACGACGGCCCGGTCACCGCGCTCGGCGCGGCGGCGGCCTTCGGCGGCCCCGGGCCGGCCGCGCAGGGCTTTCCGCTCCTGGTGAGCGGCGGGTTCGACGGCGCCGTCCGGCTCTGGGGGCCGGGCACGGCCCCGATGGCGGAGGCGGTGGACCGGCGGGACTGCCCGGTCACCGCGGTGGCGGTGGTGGTCGGCCCGGCCGGCCCGGTGGTCGCGGCGGCCTGGGCCGACGGGCACGTCCGGGTACGGCGCCTCTCCGATCCGGACGGCGCGCGGAACCTGCGGCTGGGCTCGGCGGTCTGGTCGCTCGCCCTGGCCGGGGACCTGCTGGTGCTGGGGATGCCCGACGGCGTGGCCGCGGTGCGCCCGCTCTGACGACGCCGCCCGGTCCGGCCGTGACGGCGGCCGGGCGGCCGGTGGAGCCGGGGGAGCCGGGGCGTCAGGGGACCGCCGGGCCGCCCAGGTAGACGCCCTTGTCGCTGTAGGGCCAGGCGTTCGCGGCGCAGCCCTTGAGGCCGTATATCTGCTGCATCATCGCCGGGGCCGGCTTGCCCTTGCCCGGGCAGGTCTCGTGCCCGTGGCCGATCCGGTGCCCGACCTCGTGGTTGACGATCAGCGCCCGGTACTCCTCGATCGGCCCGGTGAACTGCGGCGAGCCGGTGTTCCAGCGCTTGAGGTTGACCACGACCTGCTCGCCGACGTCGCAGTTCACCTCGCCGCGGGTGTTCAGCCCGCCGCCCGCGCAGATCCGGTCGGCGGTGTCGGGCGTGGCGATCTTCACGGTGAAGTCGTACGGGCCGGTGGAGACCAGCTGGAAGCCGTTCCTCCCGTCGTTCGTCCAGCCCCGCCGGTCCGCCAGGATGCTCTGGACCTGCGCGGCGGCGGTCTGCGGGTCGACGCCGCTGCCGTCCTCCACCTCGACCCGGTAGCGGCGGACGGTGCCGTGGCCCACCGGGGCGGCCGCGCCGGTGGCGACGGTGAAGGTGCCCGGGCCGTGCGTCGGATCGGCAGCCGGCGCGGTGGCGGGCGGCGGCGCCGGCGGCGCGGTGGTGGCGGCCGGCGCCGCGGAGGATGCGGTGGGCGTGGGCGTCGCGGTACGGGAGGCCGCCGCCTCGGGCGCCGGGGCCAGGGCGGCCTGGCCGGGCGCCGGGTGGCCGGGCGGGTCGTCGGGCAGTCCGAGGGCGTACACCGCGGTGCCGAGGACGGTCACCGAGACGGCCAGGGCCACGGCCGTGCCGGGGCCGATCCCGCGCCGGGCACGCCGCCGGCGGCGCTGAGCGGGTCTCGCGGTGCTCCGCGCGGAGCGGGTTGGTGGCACGTCGTACGCTTCCTGGTCGGCCGGTGGGGCCGTCAAAGCATGCGAACACCTGTGCGCGCCCCCGTCGCGCGCCCACCATGGCACGGGAGCCGCGTCGGTGTCCACGCATCCGCCGTCCGCGGAGCCTCGGCCGTCCGCCGGTCCGGAGCGCGCGGCAGGGGTGCCGGTGGCGACACACGCTCGGCCGAAAGGGCAGACTGCATGCATGAGTATTCACAAGAACCTGCTCGGTGGCCCGGAGCCGACGCTCCTCCCGGAGGAGGAGCAGCCGTACCGGATGCTGGGTGAGGAATCGGCCTCCCCGACCCAGGTCGCGGCGGCGTTCCCGACCTTCTCGCTGGCGTGGGCGATGCTCGCCGACGACGCCTTCGGTGCCGGCCGCACGGTCGAGTCGTACGCCTACGCGCGGACCGGCTACCACCGCGGCCTGGACGCGCTGCGCCGCAACGGCTGGAAGGGCCACGGCCCGGTGCCGTGGGACCACCGCGCCAACCGCGGCTTCCTGCGCTGCCTCGCCGCGCTCGCCCGGGCGGCGGACGCGATCCACGAGACCGAGGAGGCGAACCGCTGCTGGGAGTTCCTCAAGGACAGCAGCCCGGAGGCGTACACCGAGCTCAAGCAGTAGTCACCCGAGCCGGAACGCGTCGAGCCCCCCGGCAGGCC
>NZ_JBHUWW010000255.1:0-4594 GCF_042669755.1 Kitasatospora sp. NPDC057223
CCCCGGCTCGGGGAGCGGCCATCGCCGTGACAGGGGCGGCGCCCCGGCGGTGCGCACCGGGGCGGGCGGGCCTGCGACTACATCAGTGCGACTGCCAGGGCCTTGCGGGCCCGCAGGGAGGCCTGCTCGGCCTTCCGCTTGAGCTTGTGGGCCCGGTAGAGCCGGGCGCCGAGCCGTTCGTGCTCGGCCTCCTGCAAGCGCTCTTGCATATGGGCCCGGGCCAGGGATTCGTGGAGAAGTTGCATTTCGAGGGTCCTGTTCTGGATCTGAAGTTCGGTGGTCTGCTCTGCGCGGACGGTGGGGTCGACGGCGGCGGCGGTCATGTGGTGGTCCTGCTCGTGCGGCGTGATCGGGAAGGGGATACTGCGGGCTGCATCCGCCTTGGCGGCGGCGAGGCGTACGGAGTGGCGCAGGGCACTGTCCAGCGGGGGCTGCTCTCCCCGGCGGACGGCCTCGGCACCGATCCCGGGGGTCACGCCACGACCTCGGTCTTGCGCGGACGGCCCCGGGGACGCTTGCGGGCGACGACGACGCCCTGGACGAAGAGCTCGCCACCCCAGACGCCCCACGGCTCACGCCGCTCCAGCGCACCGGTGAGGCAGGCGTCCTTCACCGGACACGTGCCACAGAGCGACTTCGCGTACTCGACGTCCGCCGGGGTCTCGGCGAAGAAGACCTCCGGGTCGAAGGCGCGGCACGGGATGGGAAGGCCCAGGGCCTCGGCGTCGTCGATCGCGGTGAGCTGCATGAGGGATACCTCCGGTGGGTCGGCCTGGTCGGCCTTGGTGATCTGGTCTGTCGTCGGTACGGACGGGAGGGGCGGTGTGATGACCGTGGACACTTGTGGTCTTCCTCGTCTTTTCAGTGGGTCCGGCTCAGCTGGCTGGTGGGGCTGGGCCGGAGGCCCCGGGGGGCCTGGGTCGGTCTTTCGTACCGGACAAAACAGAAGGGCCGCGGATCCCGGTGTGACGGGTTCCGCGGCCCTGGAGTGCCGACCTGATGCTGACTCAGGTTCGTTCTCTCCAGGGTTCAGGCCCGCGGAAGGCCCTGATCCGGACGGCCTCGGCGCCGATAAAGGCGGCCTTGGCCTGGTTGATCTGCTGCTCGTTCTGCTTCTGGGCTGCTCCGGCACCGATGACCCGCGCATAGTCGCCATGCTTGGCGGCCGCTACTGCTGCCTTCGATGCCTTGGTCGGTCGCTCGTCACGCATATCGCGCGACATGTCGGCCGTCGCCCAGTCACGGGACAGACCGGCCTCGACAGGGGTGCCTCCGGTGCCGACGCCAGTCTTCCCAAGGGCACTGACAATCAGGACGCCAGCGACACCGGTGGTGCCGAGACCCAGACCGCCGCCGGCGGACACGACCTCGCGACGCAGCAGCGAAGCGGGAATCGAGGTGCCGAGCGTGCCGACCGGCGCGAGAACACCCGTGAGGGTGGTGCACAGGGAGGCGCTGTTGACGGTCTGGCCAGTCAATTTGGTGATCATCGTCGTGGTTTCCACTGTCTTCGCCTCCTCTCGGCGTCTCGCGGCGCCCGGTCTCCCGGGATCCGGCTGTTCGGATGTCTGTCTCGGTGATGCTCTTTGAACAGTTCGATCAGTTTCGATCAGGTGGTGCTGCGGTCGGTCTGTGGTGCGCAGGGGGAAGCTGTTGCAGGAGTGACCCCGTGCAGCTCGCGATCTCGTCCCCTTGACCGCTCCGGCAGGCTATTGCGCTCCATGCACGGCGCGCAAACTATTTTTCCGGCGAGTTTCGAAGTGCCATCCGCGAGCGGCTCAGGCGGGCTCGTCGGACGCGTCCTGCCCTGCGTCCTGCGCTGCCTCGTCCGGGTCCGCCGCGGGCTCTTCGCCCGCACACAACGAGAGCACGGCGGCCCCGTACTTGTCCAGCTTCATCGCGCCCACACCGGAGATCACCGCGAGTTCGCGCTCACTGGCCGGCACGTCCTCCGCGATGGCCATCAGGGTGGCGTCGGTGAAGACGACGTACGCCGGGGCGCCCTGCTTCTTCGCCTGGCCGGCCCGCCACTCGCGCAGCCGCTCGAACAGGGCCTCGTCCATCGAGGACGGGCAGCTCTCGCAGCGGCGCAGCTTGCGCTCGACGGCCTCGGTGAGGGTGCGGTCGCAGACCCGGCACTTGACCGGGCCGCGCGCCTTGCGGGCCGCCGGGCGCTCGGCGCCGAACTCCACGCCTCCGCGCCCGCCACGGGCTCCGGAGCGCGAGCCGGGCGCGCCCGAACCCGGGCGCAGCCCGTCCAGGAAGCGGGTCGGCTTGCGGCTGGCCCGCCCGCCCGGCGAGCGGGAGAGCGACCAGGAGAGCGAGAGGTTGCGGCGGGCCCGGGTGACGCCGACGTAGAGCAGCCGGCGCTCCTCCTCGACCTGCTCGTCGGTCTTGGCGTAGATGATCGGCATGGTGCCCTCGGTGAGACCGACCAGGAAGACGGCGTCCCACTCCAGGCCCTTGGCGGCGTGCAGCGAGGCCAGCGTGACGCCCTCGACGGCGGGGGCGTGCTGGGCGGCGGCGCGGGCGTCCAGCTCGGCGACGTACGCGGAGAGGTCGGCGCTCTCGCCGGCCTGCCGGCGGGCCGCCTCGAACTCCTCGGCCAGGCGGACGAGCGCGGCCAGCGACTCCCAGCGCTCGCGCACGGCGCCCGAACCGCCGGGCGGGGTGGCGGTGAAGCCCCGGGTGGCGAGGACGGCGCGGACCTGGGAGGAGAGGTCGGGGGCGTCGGCCGTCAGCGGGTCGGCACCGGCCCGGGCCGCGCCCTTGAGCAGCACCCCGGCCTCGCGGACCTCGGGCCGCTCGAAGAACCGCTCGGCGCCCTTCAGCTGATAGGAGATGCCGAGGTCGGCGAGCGCCTGCTCGTAGACCTCGGACATGCCGTTCGTACGGAACAGCACGGCGATCTCGCTGGCCCGGCAGCCGCCGCGCTCGGCGGGCAGTGCCAGCAGGTCCCTGATCCGGTGGGCGGTGCTCTCGGCCTCGGTCGGCTCGTCGGCGTACTCGACGTAGACCGGCTCCGGGCCGGCCTCGCGCTGCGAGACCAGCTCCAGCCGGTGCTGCGCGGCCTGGCCCCTGGCCTGGGCGAGCAGGCCGTTGGCGAGGTGCACCACCTGCGGCGTGGAGCGGTAGTCACGGACGAGCTTGACCACCGTCGCCTCGGGGTGGCGGGTGCGGAAGTTCAGCAGGTAGTCGGGGGTGGCGCCGGTGAAGGAGTAGATGGTCTGGCTGGCGTCGCCGACCACGCAGAGGCTGGCGCCGGGGCCCGTCCACTGGTCGAGCAGGCGCTGCTGGAGCGGGGAGACGTCCTGGTACTCGTCGACCGTGAAGTGCCGGTACTGGGCGCGGACCCGGTCGGCGATCTCCGGGCGCTCCTCCAGGATCGCGGCGGTCAGCAGGAGGACGTCCTCGAAGTCGATCACGGCGCGGTCGCGCTTGGTCTGCTCGTAGGTGGCGTAGACCCTGGCGATCTCGGCCGGGTCGCGCGGGGCCTCCCGGCCGGCCTTGACGACGGCCGCTGCGTAGTCGTCGGGGACGATCTGGGTGACCTTGGCCCACTCGATCTCGCCGGTGAGGTCGCGCAGCTCGGTCCGCTGGACGCGCAGGCCGCAGCGCCCGGCCGCCTCGGCGACCAGTTGCACCTTGCGCTCCAGCAGCCGGGGCACCTCGCCGCCGACGGCGCGCGGCCAGAAGTACTGGAGCTGGCGCAGGGCGGCGGAGTGGAAGGTGCGGGCCTGGACGCCCTCGGCGCCGAGCTCGCGCAGCCGCCCGCGCATCTCGCCGGCCGCCCGGGCGGTGAAGGTGACGGCGAGCACCTGCTGCGGCTGGTAGACACCGCTGCGCACGCCGTAGGCGATCCGGTGGGTGATGGCGCGGGTCTTGCCCGTGCCGGCGCCGGCCAGCACGCAGACCGGCCCGTGCAGGGCGGTCGCGACGGCCCGTTGCTCGGGGTCGAGCCCGGCCAGTACGGCGTCGGCACCGACCGGTTCCGGTCGGTGGTCGTCGTACGGGCTGCCGCTCAAGAGGTCTTCCTGCATGCAGTCCATCCTCTCAGCCCGGCGGGGGGCGGTGGTCGGGCCGCGGGGGCGGCCGGTGCGGACATCCTGGCAGGGGGAGCCGACAGCGTGCCCGGGCTTGTCCACAGGCCCGGTGTGATCGGAGGATGATCACCGCGCAGGCGGGCGTGCGGGCCCGTGGTCACGCCGGGCGCACGCGGAATGACCGAGGCACGTCGTGCGTTCTCTCCTTCGACCGTACGCCCCCTCCCGAAGGAGACCCCAGCGATGTCCGGCAGCGTCACGATGTACAGCACGACCTGGTGCGGGTACTGCACCCGGCTCAAGGGCCAGCTGCAGCGCGAGGGCATCGCCTACACCGAGATCAACATCGAGGACGACCAGGCCTCGGCGGACTTCGTGGAGTCGGTCAACAACGGCAACCAGGTCGTCCCGACCGTGCTGGTGACGCCGGCCGGCGGCGGGGAGCGCGTCGTGATGACGAACCCGAGCCTGCGCCAGGTGCAGGCCGCGCTGGCGGGCTGACGCCCCGGCGCACACCCCTACGGCTGCGGGCCCCGGTCTTCGGACCGGGG
>NZ_JBHUWW010000256.1:0-4542 GCF_042669755.1 Kitasatospora sp. NPDC057223
TTCAATCTTTTTTTTTCGCGCGCGGGCCCCCACCCCCCCGGCGGGGCGCGTTTTCTACCGCGGCGGCGCGCCCCCCCCCCGTGTCTCCTGGTGGCGCGGGCCGCCACGGCTCACGACCCCGGAGGGTCGTCGCCCGAAGGCCGCCAGGACTACTTGGCGGTGGTCTTGCGCGCGGTGGTCTTGCGGGTGGTGGTCTTCTTCGCCGGGGCGGTCTTCTTGACCGCGGTGGCCTTCTTCGCCGTCGTGGTCTTCTTCGCGGCGGCGGCCGGGGTGGCGGTCGCGGTCTTCTTGACGGCGGCCGCCTTCTTGGCGGTGGTGGCCGTGGTCTTCTTCGCGGCAGCGGCGGTGGTGGTCGCCTTCTTGACGGCGGCCGCCTTCTTGGCGGTGGTGGCCGTGGTCTTCTTCGCGGCGACGGCGGTGGTCGCCTTCTTCGCGGCGGCCGTCTTCTTGGTCGCGGCCGGGGCAGCGGCGGCGGCGGTCGCGGAGCGCTTGGTGGCGGCGCGCTTCACGGCGGCGGTGGTGCCGGACTTGCCCGGGGTGAGCGAACCCTTGGGGGCCTTCTTGACCGACGGGCCTTCCTTCGGCAGCTTCTTGCTGCCGCTCACCAGGTCCTTGAAGCCCTGGCCGGGGCGGAAGCGCGGCACCGAGGTCTTCTTGACCTTGACCTTCTCGCCGGTCTGCGGGTTGCGGGCGAAGCGCGCGGAGCGCTCCACCTTCTCGAAGGTGCCGAAGCCGGTGACCGACACCCGGTCACCCGCCACAACGGCACGCACCATGGTGTCGAGCACTGCGTCGACGGCCTCTGCGGCAGCCTTGCGACCGCCCAGCTGCTCGGCCACCGCTTCGACAAGCTGAGCCTTGTTCACGTCTTCCCCTTCAGAAACGGGCGCCGGATGATTCCATCCGTTCAATTCGCACGTTAGGTATGTATCTGCGGACTTTCAATTACCAAACGCGCGAATCACCCTAGTGTCGCAATGGATTTGCGCGTCTGCGACCTCAGGGCGGGGGCGGGAGCCCCTCGTCGAGGTCTTGGACAAAGCGACTCAACCGCCGTGCCGCCCCCGGAAGATCGCGCTTGGCGGTCTCGGTGACGATCAGCAGTTGACGGGTGAGAGCGGTCTTTGCATCGGCAGACACGTTCAGCGCATGCACGCGGGCGTGAGCTTGCTTCAACCGCTCGGCCACCAGCGCGAAGAGCGCAGTGACTTCCGGGTCGTCCGGCACCTCGTCCGGCGAGGTGCCGTCGTCGTCCGGCCGATCGTCAATTCGGCGTTCGGCTCCCCGGCCCGTGGTCTCCGACGACGCGGGTTCGCGGCCCGCGTACGGAGGTTCATGGTGCCGGTGCATGTACTGATTGTGCCATCTGCACGGAGTTGTGCTGCGCGCGGGTTTATCCGTGGCACACGGTCAGCCCCTAACTCCGGCGCGCAACAGCGAAGGCCCGCCCCCCCGAGGGGGGACGGGCCATCCTGCGGCAGTCCGGAAAGGAGCTTCTCAGGCGACCGGCAGCGTACGCGGTTTGAACGACGGGCGGGTGGCCTCGAAGGCCGAGATGTCGGCCTCGTTCTGCAGCGTGATGCTGATGTCGTCAAGGCCGTTCAGCAGCCGCCAGCGGACATTGTCGTCCAGCTCGAATGCGGCCGTGATGCCCTCGGCGCGCACCTCGCGGGCCTCCAGGTCGACCGTGATCTCGGCGGTGGGGTCGGCCTCGACGAGCACCCAGAGCTGCTCCACGGTCTCCTGCGGCAGCAGCACCGTCAGCAGGCCGTTCTTCAGCGAGTTGCCGCGGAAGATGTCGGCGAAGCGCGACGAGATGACGGCGTGGAAGCCGTAGTTCTGCAGGGCCCAGACGGCGTGCTCGCGCGAGGAGCCGGTGCCGAACTCGGGGCCGGCCACCAGGACGGTCGCGCCGTCGCGCTCGGGCTGGTTGAGGACGAAGGTCTCGTCCTTGCGCCAGGCCTCGAAGAGCCCGCCCTCGAAGCCGGTCCGGGTGACCTTCTTCAGCCAGTGCGCGGGGATGATCTGGTCGGTGTCGACGTTGCTGCGGCGCAGCGGAACGGCCCGGCCGGTGTGGGTGGTGAACTTCTCCATGCTGCTCAGGCCTCCACAGCGAGGTCGGACTTGAGGTCGGAGGGTGCGGCCAGCCGGCCCAGCAGGGCGGTGGCGGCGGCGACCTGGGGCGAAACCAGGTGGGTGCGGCCGCCCTTGCCCTGCCGGCCCTCGAAGTTGCGGTTCGAGGTGGAGGCGCAGCGCTCGCCGGGGGCGAGCTGGTCGGGGTTCATGCCCAGGCACATCGAGCAGCCCGCGTGCCGCCATTCGGCGCCGGCGGCGGTGAAGACCTTGTCCAGGCCCTCCTCGATCGCCTGCAGGGCGACCCGGACGGAGCCGGGGACGACCAGCATCCGCACGCCGTCGGCGATCCGGTTGCCGTCCAGGATGGCCGCGGCGGCGCGCAGGTCCTCGATCCGGCCGTTGGTGCAGGAGCCGACGAAGACGGCGTCGACCTTGACCTCGCGCAGCGGCGTACCGGCCTCCAGGCCCATGTACTTGAGCGCGTTCTCGGCCGCGAC
This sequence comes from Kitasatospora sp. NPDC057223, assembly GCF_042669755.1. Classification (NCBI taxonomy): domain Bacteria; kingdom Bacillati; phylum Actinomycetota; class Actinomycetes; order Kitasatosporales; family Streptomycetaceae; genus Kitasatospora; species Kitasatospora sp. NPDC057223. The sequence goes on from NZ_JBHUWW010000256.1 coordinate 2,574, forward strand.
CCGCTCCTGCGGGTCGGCGAACGAGGCCGGGTCCGGCACGTCGGCGCCGAGCGGCGCGCCCTGGCCCGGGTTGGTGCCCCAGGTGACGAACGGCGTCAGCTCGGTGGCGTCGATGAAGATCTCGTGGTCGAAGACCGCGTCCTCGTCGGTGCCGAGGGTCTTCCAGTACTCGACCGCGGCGTCCCAGTCCTCGCCCTTGGGGGCGTGCGGACGCCCGTCCAGGTAGTCGAAGGTGGTCTGGTCCGGGGCGATCATGCCGGCCCGCGCACCCGCCTCGATGGACATGTTGCAGATCGTCATCCGGGCCTCCATGGAGAGGCTGCGGATGGCGGAGCCGCGGTACTCCAGGACGTAGCCCTGGCCGCCGCCGGTGCCGATCCTGGTGATGATGGCGAGGATCAGGTCCTTGGCGGTGACGCCCTCGGGCAGTTCGCCCTCGACGGTGATCGCCATGGTCTTGAACGGCGCCAGCGGCAGCGTCTGGGTCGCCAGCACGTGCTCGACCTGGCTGGTGCCGATGCCGAACGCCAGCGCGCCGAAGGCGCCGTGGGTCGAGGTGTGGGAGTCGCCGCAGACCACGGTGGTGCCCGGCTGGGTCAGGCCCAGCTGGGGGCCCACCACGTGGACGACGCCCTGCTCGACGTCGCCCAGCGAGTGGATCCGGACGCCGAAGTCGGCGGCGTTCTTGCGCAGCGTCTCCAGCTGGACCCGGGAGACCGGGTCCGCGATCGGCTTGTCGATGTCCAGCGTGGGGGTGTTGTGGTCCTCGGTCGCGATCGTGAGATCGGTCCGGCGGACCGGGCGTCCGGCCAGCCGGAGGCCGTCGAAGGCCTGCGGGCTGGTCACCTCGTGCAGCAGGTGCAGGTCAATGAAGAGCAGGTCGGGCTCGCCCTCGGCGCGCCGGACGACGTGGTCGTCCCAGACCTTCTCTGCGAGTGTCCGTCCCATCGGGTTCCCTCCAGCCGGCCGCTCTGCCGGCCTTCTCGTGTGGTCGAGGTCACTGCCTTTGCCGCCCTGGTGAGGCTCGCGCTGGGCGACCTGCACGCCGGTTCGGTCACCCCCGGGCACGCCGCTGTTGTCGGCGGCCGCAGGGGAAGTCTTCCGGGCTGCTTCCTCAAGAGTGGCGCTTTTCCTGCCAGATTGAACTTGCGTCTCGCGGAATGAGACTGCAGTATCAGGGCATGGACAACTCTAGCGGCGTCGGCGTTCTCGACAAGGCCGCTCTGGTGCTGAGCGCACTGGAGTCGGGCCCCGCCACGTTGGCGGGGCTGGTCGCCGCCACCGGCTTGGCGCGGCCCACCGCCCACCGACTCGCCGTCGCACTCGAACACCACCGCCTGGTCACCAGGGACATGCAGGGCCGTTTCATCCTCGGCCCCCGACTCTCCGAACTCTCCGCCGCGGCGGGCGAGGACCGGCTGCTCGCCACCGCGGGCCCGGTCCTGACCCACCTGCGCGACGTCACCGGCGAGAGCGCACAGCTCTACCGCCGGCAGGGCGAGATGCGGATCTGCGTCGCCGCGGCCGAGCGGCTCTCCGGCCTGCGGGACACCGTGCCGGTCGGCAGCACCCTGCCGATGAAGGCCGGCTCCGCCGCGCAGGTCCTGCTGGCCTGGGAGGAGCCGGAGCGCCTCCACCGCGGCCTCCAGGGCGCCCGGTTCACCGCCACCGCGCTGAGCGGCGTACGGCGGCGCGGCTGGGCCCAGTCGATCGGCGAGCGCGAGCCGGGCGTGGCGTCCGTCTCCGCGCCCGTCCGCGGCCCCTCCAACCGCGTGGTGGCCGCGGTCTCGGTCTCCGGCCCCATCGAGCGCCTCACCCGGCACCCGGGCCGCCTGCACGCGCAGGCCATCATCGAGGCCGCCAACCGCCTCACCGAGGCGCTGCGCCGCAGCTGACCGGCCGGCCCGTGCCCCGGCCGTACCGACCACCCGCACCGAAGAGGCCCCGCCCGGGAGAACCGGGCGGGGCC